>CAZNNK010000328.1:0-7283 GCA_964574085.1 uncultured Coleofasciculus sp. | reverse complement strand
GGTGATGGGTGTCGGGTGTCGGGTGTGGGGTGTGGGGGTTGTAGAGACTACTCCGGTTGAACGTCTAGAATCAAGGGGAGAGGAGGGCGGGTTTCGTACAAACGTTATCCTCAACAACCAAGCCTAAAATCCCTAAACCCGCCCCTACCCATTCACGCGCCATGTCCGACTAGCGCAGCGAAGGATCAAAACTTCCCCAATTCCTCTTATGGCTTTAGTTATTGCTGGTGAACGGAGTGGGGTGGGCAAAACAACCGTGACGCTTGCCCTACTTTCGTGTTTATCGCGACGGTATCGTCGAGTGCAATCGTTTAAAGTGGGTCCAGATTACATTGACCCGATGTTTCATAAACGGGTAACGAGACGTCCCTGTCGCAATTTAGATCCGGTGCTAACATCGGAAGCTTATGTTCAAACCTGTTTTAACCGTCATCTGGACGGGGTAGACTATGCTCTGATTGAAGGGGTGATGGGGTTGTTTGATGGTGCATCAGGACAGGATGATGTTGCCAGTACAGCGCATATTGCCCGACTGTTAAACGTCCCGGTACTGTTGGTTTTAGATTGTAGTCGCTTATCCCGTTCCGTCGCCGCGATCGCACAAGGGTATCGTTGCTTTGATTCCCGCGTTCAAGTGGTTGGGGTGGTATTGAATCGAGTGGGGAGCGATCGCCATTTGGAATTGCTCCAAGATGCCCTAGAATCTCTACAATTACCCATACTGGGTGTACTCCGGCGTCAAGATAGTCTAACCATTCCCGATCGCCATCTGGGATTAGTTCCTACCGATGAACTCACCTTTCTGGATCAGTTCATTGACCAACTGGCTACTATTGGCGAAACCTGCTTTAACTGGGAGGATTTATTGTCACTGTTGCGGGCAGATCGTCACGATTCAACTGTCAACAATCAACCCTTAAACCCCTCTGTCATATCATGTTCAGTTGAATCCTTACATTTAGGTGGAGACAAGGCAGAGGACAGAAGGCAGAGGGCAGAAGCAAAGGAAAAAGATTGCCAGGAAGAAGGGAATAATCAGGGTTTAGACAGACTTGATATCACTCAACCGATTACCCGAATTGCCATCGCTCGCGATCGCGCCTTTAGTTTCTATTATCAAGATAATCTGGATTTATTGCAACAATTGGGAGCGGAATTAATTCCCTGGAGTCCCCTAGCCGATACCCGATTACCCGAAGGCGTGCAGGGACTCTATTTTGGCGGCGGCTTTCCTGAAGTATTTGCCCAGGAATTAGCCGATAATATCGAGGCGCGTCAAGCGGTATGGAACGCCATTATTCAAGGAATACCCACCTATGCCGAATGTGGCGGGTTAATGTATTTATGCCAAGAGGTAACAGATTTTGAGGAAAAATCTTGGTCGATGGTAGGGATATTACCCACAAAAGCCGTCATGGGTAAACGTTTAACCCTAGGATATCGTCAAGCCACCGCCTTACAAAACACCCCCTTAGTCTTAATCGGAGAAAAAAATTGGGGACATGAATTTCATCGTTCCCAATTAACCGCCACCCCAGATCATCCTGTCTTTGAAATCCAAGGATATAATCCGAAAAGCAAAATCGGAATAGAGGGATGGCAAATGTATCAGATACACGCCTCCTATATTCATTTTCATTGGGGCGGAAAAACAGAGATTCCCCAGCGTTTTTTGAACTATTGTCAGCACTTTAATCTACGTTTGTAGTTTGTAGTTTGTAGTTTGTAGTTTGTAGTTTGTAGTTTGTAGTAAGGGCTTTAGCCTATCAAATCCTCGCCAAGAACATTTAAAACTATGAACTGGGACGATCGCACGATTACCCCTGCTGATCCAGACATGCCAATACCTCGGCGGTTTGTGAGGGGGTCACCAAGGTATTGGCGCAAAGAATACCTGAACCCGCCACTGCTGGAACACCTATTCCTGGCATTGTACTATCCCCCACTCGATATAATCCTGGAATCGGCGTGTGACAACTGGGAAACATGGCTTTACCAGCCGCGATCGCCGGACCATAGGTGCCTTGATAGCGACGTAAATAGTAGGAATGAGTTAGTGGTGTCCCAATCAGTTCTAAGGTAATCCGTTCTCGAATATCCGGAATCACCCGTTCTAACGCCCGAAATAAGGATTGCGATCGCGCTTTTTTCTTCTCCTTATAGGTATCATCGCGCTGCCAACCCTGGTAGGGTTCTAATGTATAGGCATGAATAACATGATGACCCATCGGGGCAAGATTAGCATCCCATACTGAGGGAATGGAAATCATGCACGTATTACCGGGTTCCGTAATATCCCGATTAGCATCGTGAACCACCACATGATGTCCGGTCAACCCGTCTAACCCCTCCGCCCGAATCCCTAAATGCAGGTGCATGAAACTCTCAACGGCTGAGGTGTCTAGGGACTGTTTCCGGTACGCTGTCGGTAAATCTTCTGGGCGCAATAACTGGCTGTAGGTATCCCAAATTGTGGCATTAGAAATCACCGCTGGGGCGTTTACCACCTCTCCCCGTTGTAATCGTACCCCAACGACTTTCCCCCCTTGGACTAAAATTTGGTCAACATGGGCATTCAGGCGCAACTCACCCCCCCAGCGTTCTAACCCCCGCACCAACGCCTGCACAATCGCCCCACTTCCGCCTACGGGATACTCCACACCTGTACGAGAACGTTCCCCTAACATAAAGGCTACCTCAGGCGCGATCGTTCCCTGGGCTTTTAATCCCGATAACAAAAAGCATTCCACATCAATCAGCCGCCGCACCCAGGGATCACGCACGGTTTCATCCATAAGTTTGCCCACGGAATTCTGGACAAGTCCCAGATGGGGCAGTAATTTTAAGAGGGAGGGTAAATAACGTCCGACTAAAACTGGAATTATTTGCCAATCTGAACGTAATGCAATTGTAGGAATCTCTCGCAACCCTTCATAGAGAGACAGTAGGCGTTTTTCAAACTCTGCCAATTCTTTCGCGCCTTGAGGTGTAATCTCGGCTACGGCTTCTCGATACCGTTGGGTGTCACTGTACACAGGTAACGTCGCTTCCGGAAAATGGTAATGTCCGAGGGGGTCATAAGCAACCGTTTGTAACGACTCGCCTAGGACATCCAAAACTTGCCGTAATGGGTTAAGACTAGGGCGTTGCTGACTTAATCCACAATAAAACGAAGGACCCGAATCAAACTCAAATCCCCGGCGGTGGAAACTATGCGCCGCACCGCCGGGAATAGCATGGCTTTCACAAACTAGCACCCGTTTCCCATAACGGGCGAGTAAAGCACCCGCCGTCAATCCACCAATTCCGCTACCGATAACAATTACATCCAGACTCATGAATTCACGCGATTACACAACCGTGAGGGCTTTCTCTAATACAGGATACAGGTGCTGCTGTAGTTTAGCCTCATTTCCAGGATAGGCTGGAAGCGCTTCAATTTCTCCTCTGGAGTATGACTGGTAGGAACCCGGGTAAAGAATCGCCGCATATTGCACGACTTTATTCCTCGTTCTATCGGGGATGGCGTCATGATAGGTATGCATTTTTGGGTCTTCCGTATACACTTAGACTACATGAAATAAGTCTTAAGAGATTGCAAAATGCCAAATCAAAATATAGATTCAATCAAAACTATCTTCCAAAGCCGTCTCACGACTCTCGAACACCTCCTCAAGTCAGCTCAGACTCATTTCAGTGATAGTGAGTCGTTTCTTCAGAAGCGTATTGCCACTGATATGCTTCCCTTCGGTACACAGGTTGCTTTCACCTGCAATCAACCACGAAACTTTGCTTTATGGTGTAACGGCAAACCCATGGATAATCTAGATCCAGACGTCACATTTCTTGCACAGGCATACGAACATATAGCGAATACCAAGGGACTTCTTTCGGGCGTTAACGTCGAAGATGAAAAGCTAAGTGAGTTGACGCGCATTGATCTCGACCAGGGTCTTTATATAGAAATGTCTGGTCGCGCCTACGTGAACGACTTTTTAATTCCAAACTTCTATTTCCATCTGGTTACGGCTTACGACATTCTTCGCATGGCTGGTGTACCCATTGGCAAACGGGATTACATGATGCACTTAGTTCCATTTCTCAAGAAAGCGTGAAGCCTAACTATTCAAATGCAGCGGGCGTTCGAGAGTCACTCGGAACGGTGTAATCGTCCTTAGCATACTCCACGTCGCGGGTTTAATCAAATTAACTGAAAAGGCAAAAGGGGGAATGTCCTAACGTATCCTCGTAGTGCTATAAATATAAAGCCAACCGAGTCTTGGTTGTATAAAGATTTGATGAAGACATTATAAATTTTTGGTGAAGCCGGGATGACGCTTGGGTCAAGTCAGAGACCTTATACAGGTTCTGCTAGGCGCCCCATTCAATCGTAATACCATGTCCGCTTGATGACTTACGATAAAATTGGCAACACACAAACGTTCAAATGCTGTGTTCAAGTAGGTTGGGTAGAGCGTAAGCGTTACCCAACTGACTAACCTGGAGTTGGGTTTCGTTCCTCAACCCAACCTACTTGCGTTGACATGCTCCCTTATCTATCGCCGTCTATCTTGTAACTTGCGATAAACGTCCCGCACATCAACCTGGTGATGGGCTAACGCTACCAACGTGTGATAAAACAAATCCGCCGCTTCTGAGGCGATCGCATCTTTCTGATCATCCTTGCACGCCATGACCACCTCGGCGGCTTCTTCGCCAATCTTTTTAAGAATCTTATTATCCCCACCCTTAAATAGCTTACAGGTATAGGATTCAGGGGTAGGATTATCCCGGCGATCGCAAATCACCTCAAACACCTGAGACAATGTATCAGCAGGCGGTGCAGCTTTTATCCCATCCACCTGATGAAAACAACTACGTTCCCCCGTATGACAGGCAATATCTCCCACCTGTTCCACACCAATCAGCAGCGTATCACTATCACAGTCATAACGGAGCGATCGCACATGCTGCAAATGACCCGATGTTGCGCCTTTGTGCCATAATTCCTGACGCGATCGACTCCAGAACCAGGTTTCCCCGGTTTCCAAGGTTTTCTGCAAGGATTCCCGATTCATCCACGCCATCATCAATACCGTACCATCCAGATAATCCTGGACAATGGCGGGGACAAGTCCCTGATTGTTATAACGGATTTTCTCAACTGGAATCGCTTGGCTAGGAGTAGAGGATACAGTCGATGACATAGTGCAGTAACGAAAGCGAGCAATAATAACTAACTTACCAGTGTTCGCCAAAAACATGGATTTTCATGAAGCCCTTTTAGCAGCAATGACACCATTGATATCCCGTAGGGTGGGCATTGCCCACCAGAATATGAGGAGCGTAACATTCATCAATGGCGAAATCGTTGTAGTGCGAGCATCTTACTCGCTAATCATACCCAATTTAAATGCATGACAGCTTATCTTGCCCTATATATTATCTGGATCAATACCTAATTCTCGCAACCGTTGCGCCAATTGTTGGGCGCGTTCTTCAGCTAATTGTGCGCGTTGGGCTTCCTGTTGGGCGCGTTCTTGGGCTAATCGAGCAAGTTCAGCTTCCTGTTGGGCGCGTTCTTGGGCTAATCGAGCAAGTTGGGCTTCCTGCTGGGCGCGTTCTTCAGCCGCAATTGCCCGTTGTTCAGCCAATACAGCCTGCTCATTATCCGTAGGAATCAACTCACCTGAAGGAGTCATCCATCGCAACCATTGCCCGCGAATCTCACGAAACCGTCCTGACCATAATCCCAAGCTTAACCCTAATTCGGGTATCACCAACCGATTATCAGTTAAATTCACCCGTTGATACTTCCCCTCAACTAAATGAAAGATTTGCAGTTCCAAGGTATAGCGGCTAAAAATCACATAGTACGGCACCCGCAAAATCTGTTCATACACCTGCCATTTTGTCGGTGGATTTCCCGCTTGGGGGATTGTCCGTCCAAAATCCTCATCTTCCGTCCCCGGAGATAGTAATTCCACTACCACAAAAGGACTAATTTGCTCTTGCCAAATCACATAACTTAAGCGCAAATCTCGCTGTTCATACAAGCGAGGAATTCCCACAACACCAAACCAATCGGGACGCTTGTACCAGTGCGTATGATTAACATCGTAATAAAGATTCAAATCGCAAGCAGAAAACACCTGATCCCAATTCCAATTGGTTGGTTGAAAGGTTAAAAGGAGTAGCAGCGGTTGAAAAAAGTGAAACTCATCGGGCAATCCAGGGTCCTCCGGATTATCACTGGGTAAATCATACATGGTCGGCAAAGTTTGCCGGGGAGAATCTGGGGGATTGGCTTGGGTGGGCAGACGAATCATGATGATGTGGGGTATTGATTACTTGTGAAATCTATTTCATCATTTTAGCGGCGTTACAGCGTTTTCAGACTCGATGTGATACACCGTTTTAGGAGATGCTGTATCCGAGCCGTATAGGGCAAACGATTTATGTGAATATTGCCACTCCTCAGAAGAATTACCACAATGGATCACTATACAGATTAATCGTAAGCTGTTCCTGACCCGGTGGTACAGCCGAGATACAGGCACAAATCGTTTCTGTGTCGTTAATCTCCACCTCGCAAGCATGACAGGAACCCATTAGGCATCCTGTAGGAATGAAAACGCCAGCACGTTGAGCCACTTGCAGTAGCGGTTCTCCCACTTCTGCATTAATCGTGACATCATCGGGTAAGAATCGAATGGTAACACTCATGAACAGGTTTGCTATTAACTTACGTCAAGTTCGGTATAATAGTGCTTAAATCCAAATAAGTTTCTACGCTATCTGCTAAAGAATTCAACACGGCTTCTCGCTGATCGCGATAGTCAGGAATACCCGTTGGCAAAGACGAAAGTCCGCGTTGATGTCGCAGTTGATTCAACCACGCCCGTCGCCAGGGACCATTATCAAATAAACCATGGAGATAGGTTCCCCAAATGGATTGAGTGATATCGACTAACCCTAAACCAGGGTCATCAAACAGGGGTTGATAGGCAGATTTATTATCCGTGGTTTCTGAGTCAATTAGCCGAGAACGCCCTTGATGGATTTCGTAACCGGCTACAGGTAAACCGACTTGGGGATAGTTAGAGGTGACGAGACGCTGACGTGCTACTTTTCGGGCGGTAATAATTGTTTTAATCGGTAATAATCCTAATCCTTGATATTGTCCCGGTTCATCCTCAATGCCATCGGGATCAAGCAGGGTTTGACCCAACATTTGAAACCCACCACAAATCCCTAACACTGTACCCCCGGCAGTGGCATAG
>CAZNNK010000327.1:0-7315 GCA_964574085.1 uncultured Coleofasciculus sp. | reverse complement strand
AGTCTGGGCCGTGTCTCAGTCCCAGTGTGGCTGATCGTCCTCTCAGACCAGCTACTGATCGCTGCCTTGGTGAGCTTTTACCTCACCAACTAGCTAATCAGACGCGAGCTCCTCTTGGGGCAATAAATCTTTTACCCAAAGGCTTATCCGGTATTAGCCACCGTTTCCAGTGGTTGTCCCCGACCCCAAGGCAGATTCTCACGCGTTACTCACCCGTCCGCCACTCAACCCGAAGGTTGCGTTCGACTTGCATGTGTTAAGCAGACCGCCAGCGTTCATCCTGAGCCAGGATCAAACTCTCCATTTTAGAGTTTTTTTCAGGCTCCGAAACGTCAGATCAAACGTTTCGTTTCCAAGTTATCCTGATTAGTTGAGTTGCTTCAGTTTCCTGATTCAACTCCCATTAGTTATTGACAAGGATTACTGTATGCTTGGCTTTCAAACTATTGATTTGTCTTGGTTCGGACGCTTGGGTGTGGAGTGAACTCCGTTTCAAGCGCATTTACCAATGTAGTAGCTATTTCTGAAGTTGTCAACCTTCTTGAGAGTTTTTTTTTGAGAAAGGCTGAAATCCACTAGGAGTAAGGGGTTTAACCAACTAAATTTTTTTTCGTTCTACTCCTTTGCGTAGAGATCACCTTCCAGGAAATCATTCAGGCATTCAGTTGATCGCAAGAGCAAACTATCCTGTTACACTCAAGTAGCCAGATCACCTGCCTACCTTCAAACCAACAAAGCCAACTGCCCCTTTGACTTAAGGGACGAACGAAGTATCCAGCCACGACAAACAAGCAAGATGCCAAAATGTCGTGATAGATTTTGACCAAAATTGTGGAGGTCGTGTGAATTTTCAGTCTGTCATTGCTACGTTACACCAGTTCTGGAGCGATCGCGGTTGCCTGATTGCTCAACCCTACGATATGGAAAAAGGTGCCGGAACCAAGAACCCACATACGTTTCTTCGATCCATTGGTGACGAACCGTGGTCAGTGGCTTACGTGGAACCTTGCCGACGACCCACGGATGGACGCTACGGGGAAAATCCCAATCGCTTCCAACACTACTACCAGTATCAAGTCCTGATTAAGCCTTCACCCAACACAATTCAAGAAATTTATCTCGATTCCCTCCGGGCTTTAGGCATTCATCCTGAAGATCATGATATTCGCTTTGTCGAGGATAACTGGGAAGATGCCACGGTGGGAGCGTGGGGAACAGGTTGGGAAGTTTGGCTCGATGGCATGGAAATTACCCAATTTACCTACTTTCAGCAGTGCGGTGGTGTGGACTGTCGCCCAGTTTCCATCGAAATTACTTATGGGTTAGAACGAATCTCCATGTATTTACAAGGAGTCGATGCGATGACCAAAATCCAGTGGAATGACCACCTTAACTACGGCGACGTTCACCTCCAAGGTGAAATCGAGCAATGTACCTATAATTTTGAGGCATCTAACCCCGACTTACTATTGACACTGTTTGGTTTGTACGAGCAGGAAGCCAAGCAACTCATTGACAAAAGCCTTGTCTTACCCAGTCTTGACTATGTTCTCAAATGCTCTCATACATTCAATTTACTGGATGCCAGAGGTGTGATTTCGGTAACGGAACGGACACGCTATATTGGTAGAATTCGCAACTTAGCCAGACGAGTAGCACAACTTTACTTACAGCAACGAGAAGGATTAGGATTTCCGCTCAAGTCATCATACTCGTCTCAAACGTTATCGGTTTAGGGTTGGCGACTGAATACCTTCGTCATGCTTGTTGTTTCTTTCATACCGTTGTGGTTTGGAAACCCGGTTTAACTATCCGATGAATCTTGCCAGTGGTTCGCTACTGAGTGTGGCTTATATTCTTGCCTTGTTGTCTACAGCCCTTGTTGGCTTGCCTACTCGTACTGTTACCTGGCAAGAGTATAGTCTCTTAATTTTGAGTGTAATCGGCATCGGCATACTTTGTGCGATCGCGCTGCCTTGGATTTGGCGCACCGGACCTCGACCTAGATTGTGGTTGACCGCTAGCCTGGTTGCGGTGATCGCCCTCCTCTATGTGCAACTGCGATTACCTCAACCTGCATCCAATGACATCAGTCAATTTGTTGCCTCTGGACAGGATACGGCGCAAGGGCAAGTTGTCACCATTCAAGGCGAAGTCGAAACCGTTCCGCGACTAACGCGATCGCATAAGGGACAATTGTGGTTAGAAGCCAGCCAACTCAACGAACTGGAAAGTAATGAAAATCGCGGCACGATTAGTAAAGGGGTCAGCGGTAAATTATATGTCACCGTTCCTCTCTTGCAATCGACGGGTCTTTTTCCCGGTCAAACGATTTCCGTGACAGGAGTTTTATACAAACCTAAACCCGCCACTAATCCTGGCGGCTTTGATTTTGCCACCTATTTAGCCAAGGAAGGCGCGTTTGCTGGTTTAAGTGGGCGACAAGTCAGTTTTCCCGATGACAATCAAGAACCAACATGGGGATGGTGGATGTTACGCCAACGTATTATCCATGCCCAAGTGCGTCAGCTAGGAAGTCCAGCAGGTCCCCTATTGAGTTCCATTGTATTGGGACGCAAAGCTGTCGATTTACCTTATGATATTCGCGACCTATTTATTCAAACTGGATTCGCTCATGTCCTAGCCGCGTCTGGGTTTCATGTGTCGTTGATTTTAGGTTCGGTATTAGCATTAACGAAACGGTGGGGAACAAAAGCGCAATTTGGGATTGGACTAACGGCGTTGCTGATTTATGTGGGTTTAACGGGTTTACAACCCTCTGTTCTGCGAGCTGCCATTATGGGATTAGGTGCATTAGTGGCACTGCTGACTCATCGACAAGTTAAACCCTTGGGTTCTCTATTACTCGCCGCGACGATTTTGTTGATTATCAATCCGTTGTGGATCTGGGATTTAGGATTTCAGTTAAGCTTTTTAGCCACTTTAGGATTGCTAGTAACTGTACCTCCCTTGGTTAAGAATCTCGACTGGTTACCTTCCGTTATTGCCGCTTTAATCGCTGTTCCCTTAGCCGCACTGGTGTGGACATTACCCTTACAACTGTATGTCTTTGGCATGATTGCCCCTTACAGTGTAGTTGCTAATATTATCGGCACACCATTAATTAGCGTAATTAGCTTAGGAGGTTTTCTAAGTGCCTTAGTCGCATTAGTTTCGCCCTTCGTCGGTAGCGCGATCGCAGGATTGTTGTATTATCCAATTCAAGCCTTGCTGGAACTGGTGCGATTTTTTAATGCTTTACCCGGTAGTTCAGTAGCCCTAGGTACGATTTCGCTGACGCAGTTGTTGCTGCTTTATGGCTTAACTGGCATCACTTGTATCAGTTCTCGTGTACAGCAGCGAGGAGTATTCGCCGGTGTAATTGCTTTAATGATTGTTGTTTTACCTGTTTGGCAATCGAGGCTGGAACAGCTTCAAGTTACCGTCTTAGCGGCTGATCAAGAACAGGTTTTGGTGATTCAGGATCAGGGTCAAGTTACCCTTGTCAACAGCGGGGAAACCGATACCGCCACCTTTACCATCTTGCCTTTTTTGCAAAAGCAGGGGATTAATCAAGTGGATTGGGCGGTGGCGGTTGATTCACAACCTCGCCTCCGCAGTGGTTGGGTGCCAATATTGGAAAGTTTGCCCGTTAAGCGGTTTTACGACTTAGCCCATTCCGAACCGTTACCCCCTGATACACAGGCGATCGCCGAGGCGGTTCAATCTCAAAATGGAATTTATGAAGTCGTATCAACAGAACAACGTTTAGCCGTTGGTGCTACGGGTTCTGGGGAAAAAACGACGCTAGAATTAATCGAGGCTCAACCCCCTGTCGTACAGCTTCAAATTAAGGATCGAACCTGGTTACTCTTGGGAGATATGGCGTCCGAGGAGCAAAACCAATTCGCCCAAAGGGGTAATCTGCCTCAAATTCAAGTGTTATGGTGGTCTGGTGAACCACTCACTCCTCGATTGGTAGACGTACTCCAACCCAAAGTGGCGATCACATCGGCGGACATCATTGAACCCCAAGCCGCCAAGGTGTTACAAAATGCTCAGGTTGAATTGTACTGGACCGGGCGTGATGGGGCGATTCAGTGGACACCTGAACAGGGCTTTGAAACTACCTTGGAGGCTAACCGTACTGATGCAGCGCTTTTCTGAAACCTGACCAAGAAGGTAGTGGACTGACACAGCTAAAATTGTGGAATAGATTTGACCATTGAATCGGGCGCACGTCTGTGCGCCCCTACGGTTTCGCGGTTTGGGGGCATAATTCTAATTCATCAAATGGGTGTGCCACACCAGTAGGAGTAACACTCAGGATTCAGGACTTTGCCAGATTAGGGGAACAACTTACCTGATAAAGTTATGGGGAGCAGAAGGAATGACACAGACAGTCTCAAAACAAAAAGACCAACGGCTTACCCACTCTGAAATGAGTTGGCAGCAATTCAAACTCCTAGAACAAAGCTTTGCGGATTCACCAGGAATAAGGCTGTTCTACTATAAAGGAGAAGTAGAAATCTTGGCAGTTTCTCAAGACCACGAAACCTTTAGCCGCTTGATCGGGATTTTGTTAGCCATTTACTTTGAGGAAAAGGGAATTGAGTTCACCCCGACAGGAAGCTTTACCCAAGAGAAAGAAGGGGTAGCCTCAGCACAAGCTGACGAGTCTTACTCCATTGGAGAGTTAAAGAAAACTCCCGACTTGTCTATCGAAGTGGTCTTTACCAGTGGTAATCTTTCCAAACTGAATCGCTATCAGGAGTTGGGTATACCTGAAGTCTGGTTCTGGGAAGATGGTCTATTTACCTTGTATCATCTCAGAGCGGACGGTTACGAACGAATTTATACCTCTGAGGTGCTACCCGATCTAGACATCGACTTGTTAACTCGGTGTGTATTAATGACTTCTACAGTTGAAGCAATGAGGTTTTTCAGACAGGCAATTTCTCAGTAGTAGCAATCTCGATTACAAAGTGCCTTGATTCTATTCCACCATTTTAGCGGTGTCGAACCACATTCAGTAACGATGAGTGCTATTATCGTATAACAAAGATTTGGAGAGGTGGCAGAGCGGTTGAATGCGGCAGACTCGAAATCTGTTATGGTGTCACAGCCATCGGGGGTTCGAATCCCCCCCTCTCCGTGGAAAAAAACCTGAAGGGTGACAAGCTACTTGAGGTATAGGTAGGGTGTGGGGTGTAGGGAAAAATTGAATTCCATTAGAACCCAAGGGGACTTTTTTATTTGAAACTTCTGTCCTGTAGCTTTTCCCTACCAAAAAGGGGACAGTTAACCCAAATTTAGATATTGACAGATTGAGCAACTTGTGACTTAGCTTTAAAGTGATTGATTAAGCCGCCACAAAGCATAATTTCTACCTGACGGGGACTCAGGCTATGAGTCATGGGATATATGATGTCCTTAGTTAGGTTTTTCACAGGAATTGAACGCCCTGCCTCTAACGCATCCCGTAAGCCAATAATTTCCAGTTCATCTCCTTCGCTGATACTGTCGTAATCCTGAGGATTGACAAACTCTAGGGGCATAATTCCAAAATTCACCAGATTTTGCCAACCAATCCGGGCATAAGATTTAGCTAAGACAGCCACTTGCCCCAAATAACGGGGTGCGATCGCGGCGTGTTCCCGACTAGAACCCTGAGCATAGTTACTTCCGCCAACAATAACATGTCCCCCAGATTTTTCCTTAGCGGCTTCTGCCCGTTGCCAAAATGTCTCATCCTTCATGTAATAGACAAACTGGCTAATTCCGGGGATATTACTGCGATAAGGTAAAACCCGCGCCCCTGCAGGTAAAATTTCATCGGTAGAAATATTATCCTTCACTTTCAACAGCACAGGCACAGAAATGTCATTGGGTAAAGCGGCAAATTCGGGGAAGGATTTAATATTGGGTCCCTTTTCCAGTTCCACTGTCCTGCCATTGTCTGGCGGAGCCACTAACATATCGGTATTAATGATTTCCGTTTCTGGGGCAATGAATTGGGGATAGGTGATACCAAAACGCTGTTCCAACTCACGCGGATCAGTGATTTCCCCCGTAATAGCCGCCGCTACAGCCGTTTCTGGACTACACAAATACACTTGATCATCAGCCGTTCCCGAACGCCCAGGGAAGTTACGCGGCATTGTCCGTAAAGAGATTTGATCAGAAGCGGGTGCTTGTCCCATGCCGATACAACCTAAACAGCCTGCCTGATGAAATCGTACCCCAGCATGAATTAAATTCATAAAGGCGTCATCCATTGCCGCTAAATTCTCAATCACCTGGCGGGAGGTTGGGTTAACATCAAAGGATACGCGATCATGAACAATTTGTCCTTTCACAATTTGGCTGACTATCCAGAAATCACGCAACCCTGGATTTGCTGAGGAACCAATCACCACCTGATTTACGGGGCGTCCCTGCACTTCGGTAACCGGAACAACATTTCCAGGACTACTGGGACAGGCAATTAAGGGAACCAGTTCCGACAAATTAATCATGTCATAGACATCGTATTCAGCGTCCTCATCGGCAACCCGTTCTACCCAATCCTGTCCTCGCCCTTGAGCCTCTAAAAATCGCTTAATTTCAGCATCAGAGGGAAAAACAGTGGTTGTGGCACCCATTTCCGTTCCCATGTTGGCGATAACATGGCGATCCATGGCACTGAGTTGGGCAAGTCCGGGTCCATAATATTCAATAATCATGCCCCGACAGCCGTGGACATCGTAGCGGCGCAACATTTCCAGGACAACATCTTTGGCACTAACCCAATCGGGTAATTTCCCCAAAAGTTTCACACCCAAGACTCTGGGCATTTTCACAAACATGGGTTCCCCCGCCATTGCCATGGCGACATCAATTCCACCCGCGCCAAAGGCTAGCATTCCCAGGGAACCTGCGGCTGGGGTGTGACTATCAGAACCGATTAAGGTTTTGCCGGGAATACCAAAGCGTTCCATCTGAACGGGATGGCTGACACCATTGCCAGGGCGACTATACCAAACGCCAAACCGTTGACAGGCGGATCGTAAAAACAGATGATCATCGGCATTTTTATAGTCGGTTTGCAGGAGATTGTGATCGACGTATTGTGCTGAAAGTTCAGTTTTAACTCGATCAATACCCATGGCTTCTAACTCCAGCATGACCATGGTTCCTGTGGCATCCTGGGTCAAAGACTGATCGATCCGGAGTCCAATTTCTGCACCAGGTTCCATCTTGCCAGAAACCAGATGAGATTGAATCAGTTTTTGGGTGACATTCAAGGGCATGAGTTGATCTCCTGCTATTTATA
>CAZNNK010000326.1:0-7338 GCA_964574085.1 uncultured Coleofasciculus sp. | reverse complement strand
TTCGCTGTTTGCCGAAAAATGCTTTGAATCCAGACAAGGGATTCTCTCCAGGAAACTCATGCTAAAAGCCCTTAATTTCGTCACCCCCAAGGTAACAATGCCCGGATTTGCTGATTTGTCAGGATTACCCCAACGCGAAACGGTTTTTGGCATAAGCTTTAATGGTGTTTCTAAGGCTTATCCCCTATCCGAATTAAATACGGTTTCCCAGTTTACCGACCAGTTTAACGGGAAAGACGTAGATTTATATTACAATCAACAAGAACAGTACTTGACGGCAAACGAAAAAGAAAACAACAAAACTTTAATTGTCGAAAAACACTGGTGGTTGGGATGGAAGGAATTTCACCCCAATACGGAAATCTGGAGCAACAATTAGGTAGGGGTGGCTGCAATCGAGATCTGATCAGCTCTAATTTCATTTCTGCTCGCCATAGTTCCACGCCTAGGAGTCTCTACGGGAGCCTGTCAGGGACAAGAGAGTAGCTTTACAGAATCTTTAAGGTTTTCCCCCGCAACTTTACCGAAACTTCATGGATCTCACCCTGAGATTGCAGTAACCTTTTTAGTGTAGTAGAGAGTTAAGGTTGACTCCGCCAAATGAACAGAGCGGGGTCTTTTTGTGGGAATCCGTACCAGATGCCCCATGGCACGTCTGGTACTGGCTCAACCGGATTCATTAATGTTACAAAACTTAAACATGAAATCCAGGTTCATTCATGTCGGGGATGAGAAACACCCCCCTGGGGATTCACCCCCCAGATTTAGGGGAAACGCCAACTCAACTGCCTAGATATGGCGAGATTAACCGATCAACGTCGCGATCGCACGGGTAGCATCCCCACCTTAACCCTAAACCCTAGGGCTGATTATCCCCCAGGTTGACTGAGAAATCGATCTCCCCATTTTTGGCACAAGGATTTAGCATATAAGGGTGATTAAACTGTACACTCCCTTACAATCCCTAAGGGACGGTCACTGGTTCAAGCTCATCTGCGGCGCCAGTTTTCAGCACCTCCCTGCCGTTCGTAACCTCACCTTGGCGTATACTCTAGCTGGGGCTGATTGTATTGATGTGGCAGCTGACCCGGCTGTGATTGCGGCGGCAAAAACAGCCTTAACGGTAGCGACACGTCTGGTGGAATCCGGTCAAGCACAAGCACAAGGTATGGGATACAGGTATCAACCCTGGTTAATGGTCAGTTTAAACGATGGGGAAGATCCTCATTTTCGCAAAGCTGAATTTAACCCCAACGCCTGTCCCCCAGACTGTCCCCGTCCTTGCCAAACCATTTGTCCGGCTCAAGCGATTGTCTTTGAGTCACCGCTACCCCCGCTGGAAACCCTTGGACAGGGGGAGACGGCTCAACCCCTCAACTCATCTCACTCGCCTAATGGATTCTCCGGTATTATTGATCAACGCTGTTATGGTTGTGGACGTTGTTTACCGGTTTGCCCGAGTCAGCTAATCTATACTCGCTCCTATGTCTCCACTCCCACAACGTTAGCGGAACTGATTGAAGCAACGGGCGTTGATGCCTTGGAAATTCACACCCAAGTTGGGCATTTTAGTGATTTTAAACGACTCTGGGGCGCGATCGCTCCCTGGGTTCATACCCTGAAGTTGCTGGCGATCAGTTGTCCGGATGGTGAGGGTTTGATTGATTATCTCTGGGAACTTTACCATCTGATCACGCCTTTACCTTGTCCCCTCCTCTGGCAAACCGATGGTAAACCCATGAGCGGTGATATTGGTGCAGGAACCACTGGAAAAGCCGTGAAACTGGCACAAAAAGTCTTATCCGCCAATTTGCCGGGGTATGTGCAATTAGCGGGAGGAACCAATCACCATACCGTTAGTAAACTAAAAGCAGCAGGACTCCTCAACCCTGGAACACCGACGGAATCCCCGGCTAATCCAGTCCAGCCCTTTGTCGCGGGTGTGGCTTACGGTAGCTATGCCCGGGTATTACTGGCTCCGATTTTAGACCAACTCGATCAATATGATGAAGAAAATCAGGATATCAATTCCCAATCATTTCCATTATTATCAAGGGCAAACCTGGAAACTGATCCGCAGCGGCTGGCACAAGCCGTAGCGATCGCCCATTCCCTGGTGTCTCAACTCAAGTCTGTGCCTAAGCCTGTTCAACCCGAACTCAGTAGGTTCTGTCAATAGTCCTCAACCCCTTACATAAACAAAGGGCAAAGGACATAAGACAAAGGACATAAGACCAACGACGAATGACGACTAACAAGCCTATGGTGAATGCCAACGGGATGAATCCATCCCCTTCCCAATCGTTATCCAATCAAGCCTTATCTAACACCACCAATTTAGCTGGGATGCAGATTACTGAGGATCTTCAAAAATTACTGGATATTTTACCAGAGGATATTCGCCAAATCCTGGAGCAACACCCCCATCGCGACAATTTAATTGAAGTGGTGATGGATTTGGGTCGTTTTCCGGAGGTGCGTTTCCCGTCTGGCGCCGAATATTTGTCCGAAACCCCGGTTACGGCTGAACAATTAAACTATTGTGTTGAGCGAGTTGGGCATTTCAGTGGCGATAATCGAGCTGGACTGGAGAAAACCTTACACCGGATTAGTGCGATTCGCAATCGTCCTGGCGACATTATTGGCTTAACCTGTCGCGTCGGACGAGCGGTGTTTGGTACGATTGGTCTAATTCACGATCTCGTGGAACGGGGTCAATCGATTTTGATGTTGGGGCGTCCAGGTGTAGGTAAAACCACGGCGCTACGCGAAATTGCCCGGGTGCTGGCAGATGATCTGCAAAAACGGGTGGTGATTATTGATACCTCCAATGAAATTGCTGGCGATGGCGATATTCCCCATCCTGCCATTGGCAGAGCCAGACGGATGCAAGTCTCACGTCCAGAACTTCAGCATCAGGTGATGATTGAAGCCGTGGAAAATCACATGCCCGAAGTGATTGTGATTGATGAAATTGGCACCGAACTCGAAGCCCTCGCCGCCCGCACGATCGCCGAACGGGGGGTACAGTTGGTGGGGACGGCCCATGGAAACCAAATTGAGAATCTGATTAAAAATCCCACCCTCTCCGATTTAGTCGGCGGGATTCAAGCGGTAACCCTGGGGGATGATGAAGCCAGACGCCGGGGGTCTCAAAAGACGGTACTCGAACGCAAAGCACCGCCTACGTTTGAGATTGCAGTGGAAATGCTGGAGCGTCAACGCTGGGTGGTGCATGAGAGTGTAGCAGATACGGTGGATGCGCTACTGCGGGGACGCCAACCGAATCCCCAAGTGCGGACGGTGGATGAGCAGAATCAGGTCATGATTACCCATGAATTTCCCCATGCACCCGTCCCCCCAGAGCGCCATACCCAGTCCGGGTTAGTAGCGAAACCCAGTGGCTGGCGTTCTTCGGGACAGATGCAGCCACTATCGCGTTCCTCATCCTCGGCTGCGGCTCAAACCAGTTACTTTGATCAGCTGCTTCATGACTCTTGGCAACAACCCAACTCCGTTGGTGAGGTTGTCGAGACGATTGGACCCAATGGTGAAGATTTGCCCCTCCATGTCTATCCCTATGGGGTGAGTCGTCATCAAATTGAACAGGTGATTCGGGTGCTAAATTTACCCGTTGTCTTAACCAAGGACATGGATAGCGCCGATGCCATTTTGGGTTTGCGATCGCATGTGAAAAGTCACTCGAAACTCCGTTCAATTGCCCGATCCCGGCAAATTCCCATCCACGCGGTTAAAGCCAGCACCGTTCCCCAAGTCAGTCGCGCCCTGCGGCGGATGTTGGATATGGATGATCCTGGAGTTCCCGATGCAGCGGATTTGCGGTTGTTTACCCAAAGTGGCAGTGATGATGAGATTGAGGCGCTAGAAGAAGCCCGGTTAGCTGTCGAGCAAATCGTGATTCCCAATGGACAGCCTGTGGAATTACTGCCGCGATCGCCAAAAGTGCGAAAGATGCAGCACGAACTGGTGGAACACTATCGCCTCAAGTCCGATAGTTTCGGCGATGAACCCAATCGCCGCTTGCGAATCTACCCCGCTTGATGGCAAGGGGTAGGGGTGGAGCAAGACGATAACGTGTAGAGTAGTTCACGAGACTCTTGCTTCACCCGTTCTTCCATCACCGATTGCTGGAGTTGGATAAACGCCGTAAAGTCTTCCCAGTCGTACTTGTTGGCTAAAAGTTGACGCAATTGGTCTTCCGCTTGTAGGGTTAGGTAGCCAGTCTTTTCCGCTTCTTGCACAATTTCGCGAATTAATCTCATTAGTGAATCTCCAGTCTTAATCGGTAGGTTAAAAGTGTGCCAGGTTCTATGACGGGTTGTCCACCGCTACAGTTACCCATAGCTAACCATGGTTAGCAGAGCGTTGCTCTTACTGGGTCTGACGGCATTGTGACAACGCGACATGTTTTCAAAATTTTTCTTTACAAAAAAAACAAATTCAGTTCAACCCTTGAACATAAGTCCCCCGAACCTGAAGATATGTAAAAGCTACGTTCCCCTGATTGATGCAGCTAATGCCTTATTTTAGGGGATTTAAGCGTAATATAAAAATTATATTAATTTTTTAACCGTTGGTCGGCTGGTTAAATAAAGTTAGCTTATCTTAACATTTGTTCATACATAGCCGTTGCCCTAAAGGTTAGGGAACAGTAAGGGTAACTTTAGGTTAAGCCGAGATCAAGTAGTTCATCAGAATCCCCTGCACGTTTTGGCAGGGGATCGAATTCAACGCTGTTCGATTCTCTTTCCCGTTATTGGTAGGGTCCGGGGGGTCTGTCTTCTTTGAATGAAGATAACCATTCACGAACTTGACCCGCTGCAATATCGCGAGATCCGAGTCCAAACGCCAGCGCGATCGCCACAGCAATGGCACCTAAGAGTAAGCCAAAGGCTAAGTTTACGATGTCGCCAGCGATACCCATTTGTTGCAGCGCCATCGCTGCGGAAAAGGAAATAATCGCAATCCGAGCTGCCTGTGCCAGGATTTGGGATTGGCGCGATCGCGAACTGGTAATCAAGTTAAAGGCAAGATTAGCAAAGTACAAGCCAACAGCAAATACAATTAACCCTGCCAGAATCTGACCCGCGATAACAATAATCCCGGTGACAATCGTGGTTAAGGCTTCAAACTGCAAGACATTGGTTGCGGCAACCGTAGCAAACAAGAGGATAGCAATGAAGGCAATAATACCCACCAGTTCTGACGGTGTACGAATGGAGGGAGTTGATTCCGGTTGAACCTGCGTTTCCGGTCCAGTCTCTGGAGTGGGTATGCCTAACTCCGAAGGTTCGGCTGGTGGGGGGGTAGGCGCGGGACGACTGGGGCGAGGTTCTGGTATGCCTATCCAACGATAAACATTATTAAAGCCAATGCTGGCGAGAATATTGGTGACTAAATCCTTGACAAACTGACCGATTACATAAGCAATCATCAGAATCAACGCTGCTGTAAAGATTTTGGGTAGAGCATCGAGAATCTGATTTAACATCGCGATCGCAGGCTCTGAGATCGCCTCAATCTGTAAGGCATTCAGCGCGGCGATGCCGACGGGGATCAAAATTAAGACATAAACCGTCGTGCCAATAATCCAGGACAGTGATTTCCCTCCGGGCGCACTTTGCAGTCCAAATCGCGCTCCGAGTTGATCCGTTCCGGCGGCTGACAACAGATTGGTGACGATGCGCCGCACCACCTGAGCCACTAGCCAACCCGCTGCTGCAATTACAAGGGCTGCCAAGATATCTGGCAAGATTGCCAAAATTTCATTCAACAACTCCTGCACCGGGCGCAGAGTGCCTTCCAAGCCCAGAGTGCTGAGAATGGAGGGCAAAAATAACAGAAAAATGAACCAGTACAGAGCGTTCCCCATAGTTTCACTCAGGGAAAACTGGTTGGTTTGCCGTTGAGCCTCACCTTCTCCAGAACGGGGTGTCTCACTGACTTGTTCACCCAAGCGCTCATCCAAACCTAATGCCCGTAATCCTCGGGTTGTAATCAGCTTGACCAAGCTTGCCAATAACCAAGCCACCACCACCAGAATTGCCGCTGCGAAAATCTGGGGCAAGAACTCCAGGATTTTGTTGAGGAAATTATTCAGCGGTTGAGAGACGACCTCAAGCTTCAACGTCTGCAGAACCGCTACCACCGTGAAGATGATAATAATCCAGTAAACCGCACCGGCTACCCATTTCTCGATCGGCGGCGCTTCTGCCCCTTGACCACCAGCAAACCACTCGGCAATTTGATTGTCGATACGGGTGCGGTTGAGCAGTCCTTTGGTAATGGACTTAGCAATCAAGGCAACAATCCAACCGACAATCAGGATGAGGATTGCGGCAATTAGATTGGGAACGAAGCTACTCAGATTTTGCCAAATTCCCTGAACACCAGCCTGAGTTTCTTGGATGGGTGCTGGTGTGTCTTGGGCTAAGAGGGGATGCACCCAAGGGGGTACACCTCCGATTGGGATAATTTTTTGCCAAGGTTGATTCATCGTCTTCCTTCTCTAATAGTCTTTAACAGTAAACGCTCTCACAAACAATCTGTGACTTCTGGGCTACAACTCATCGAGTATCTATAATCCTCTCAATCCATGGATATCTTTGTCTCAACGTTTTTGGGCTAAGTCAAGATTTTTCACCTCAGATCGTCATCGCTAACCGTGTCCCCCTAATTACGGCGTCACCTTTATCTTTATGGGGAATTTGGTGACAAAAATCAAGCTTATGTTGGTTTTTTCCCTCAAATCAGCTTTTTTTGGCGTTCTTTAGGGTACAGGATTTCTCTTGGTCAAATAGGTAGGACGAGTCAAGCAGATGGGAAGACAACACTCCTTCATCCCTGATTTGGTGTTGCCAAGAGTCTCCCTATCCTCGATTTGCCTCGTCTTCCTCCCTTTTTGCACAATAGAAGAGATTCGATCCGGATTGAGTCAGACCCAGCGAACTGGCATCGTAGTAATAAAAGTCAGATTACCAGCTATTGACACGCTATTATCGCTTTAAATGTCCAATTTTCAAGTTTTTGAACAATCTATTCAAATTAAAGCCAGCGCCACCACCGTTGAGCGCTGCATCACCGATCTGACGCTGATGCACCGTTGGCTCAATCCAGCCCTGCGTTGTTATCCAGTGGGGGAGTGGAGTACAGATATTGGCAGTCGCAGTCGCTTTGTGATTCAAATACCCCTAGTCCAGCCTACCCTCAACAGTGTCGTGGTGGAACGGGAACCTGGTTTAGTCGTTTGGCAATTCCAAGGATTTTTCCAAGGGCGCGATCGCTGGGAATGTCAACCCACGGCTTTAGGGACGACGC
>CAZNNK010000325.1:0-7353 GCA_964574085.1 uncultured Coleofasciculus sp. | reverse complement strand
GCACTAGGATGCCCGCTGATTCATGGGAATCATGGAGTGAAACGACGGAATAATTTTGTCGTTTTTAAGGTCAAGATAAACCAACAATATGCTACTATAATTATCATGGATGGACTCCTGTTGGAAATCCGTCTCGTCTCTGTGTGCCTTTGCCAACAATCATTGATCTGCCTAGGCTGAGGGAACGTCTTAACTGATAGCCGTTTGGGTCGGCAATTAAAAGTGATCATAAAGGATAGAAACTATGGACTCCCAAACCATGCGAGAGCGAATCACCGTAATTGAGAGTAAGCGAGAGTTTCTGGTCAAACTTTTGGAGCAACCAAATTTAGGTACTCTGAGAATCGATGTCGATCAAGCCCTAGAAGAACTAGACGAGCTCATTGACGAATTTAAGCGAACGTTTCCGGAATCGAGCCGTAATCCTTAACCAATCATTTGGTTTTCATACTAGACCTGAAGAAGTAGGCGAGCAAGATGCTCGCACTACTTGGTTTTAAGAGCGGAGGGAGTGGCTCAAACTAATAAGCATCCTGCAATTCATAGAAGTCGGGCGAGATATAATCCTTCCGCAGGGGCCAACCCACCCAATCTTCCGGCATCAAAATCCGCTTCAGATTGGGGTGTCCTGCATAGACAATGCCAAACATATCGTAGGTTTCCCGCTCTTGCCAGTCAGCACTCTTCCAAATCCAATAGACAGATGGCACGCTGGGATTGTCGCGGGGGAGAAATACCTTGACCCGGACTTCCTCAGGTTGATCAACATCATCGCTGATCTTAATTAAATGGTAGAAGCTGACCAACTCTTCGCCAGGACCGACATCATAACCCCCTTGACATTGCAGGTAGTTAAACCCATAAGCATACAAAGCTGTGGCAACGGGAATCAAGACCTCGGGTTGTACCTTAATCACCTCAATTCCCAGGTGATCCGGTTCCATTAACTCGGTTTCAAAGCCGTTTTCCTGGAGCCAGCCGTGGACTTTTCCAGTCTCAGCCAGTGGGGATTCTTCAGTATTCTCTTGGGTCTGTTCTTTTTCTTCAGCCACGCTTGACCTCCTGCTGTTGAGAAGACTTCAGGGCGGGGGGAACCGGCATTCCCATCGCTTCGGTTAACTCCTTCGGTGGAGTGTGGCGATTTTCAGACCGCAAGTATTGACCGGTGAGAATCTCTGGCACTACCTTCATGCTATGAGTGGTGCTGTAATAGCGGTGGGTTGGACTCAGAGTTGCCCGTTCCTGGATAGACTCATTTGCCACCTTCTTGCGAAGTTTAACGATCGCATCCATAATCGCTTCGGGACGGGGTGGACAGCCGGGAATATAAACATCCACAGGAATCAACTTATCCACACCCCGCACGGCGGTTGTCGAATCGACGCTGAACATCCCCCCGGTAATTGTACAAGCCCCCATCGCCATCGCATATTTGGGTTCCGGCATTTGCTCATACAGACGCACCAACGCTGGTGCCATTTTCATCGTGATTGTACCAGCGGTAATAATCAAATCCGCTTGTCGGGGACTCGAACGCGGCACTAATCCGAATCGGTCAAAGTCGAACCGAGACCCAATCATCGCCGCAAATTCAATGAAACAGCAGGCGGTGCCATACATCATGGGCCACAGACTCGAAAGCCTAGCCCAGTTGTAGAGGTCGTCTACTGTCGTCAAAATGACGTTTTCTGACAGGTCTTGTGTGACCTGAGGACGACTAATGGGATTAAGAATTTTCTCTTTTGGTTGCTGCTGTTGAGTTGCAGCGTTTGCTGTATCTGTATTCATGACCATTCTAAAGCTCCTTTGCGCCAAGCGTAAACGAGGGCAACGACAAGAATTGCGATAAAGATGAGTGCTTCGATAAACGCCAGTAGTCCTAGCTGATTGAAGGCGACTGCCCAGGGATAGAGAAATACGGTCTCCACATCAAAAATCACGAAGACCAGGGCAAACATATAGTACCGGATATTGAACTGAATCCAAGCGCCTCCAATCGGTTCCATGCCAGATTCATAAGTCGTCCGGCGTTCGGGGTCGCGGATGCTGGGTCGCAGCAGCTTCGAGGCTGCTAGTGCTAGGACAGGGACTAAACTGGTTGCCAGTAAGAACCCTAGGAAATATTCGTAGCCGCTAAGAACAAACACAATAGGTAAGTGTCCCTAAATCTTGTCGTTATTACTTCTTTACATTCTTTTACCCATTATAAGGGTCGTGGGTTTTGTGCAAATTGAAGCAGGTCAAGTTTTTCCGAGACGATAAGATTTCCGCGATCGCGCTTATGGTGTGTATAGATCAAACACACATCTGAGATTCCCCCTGTAGGGGCGACCCGCTTGCCTCAATGAACACCTGTATCCACTCAATTAGATCGGGTCGCCCTATACTCAATTGGCAGATACGATAATTAGATCCCCGACTTCTCCCAGAAGTCGGGGATCTGGTCAATCCAGCAATTATGTCAAACCAACTGGTTGTAGTTCAGATAAGCCCGAATCACCTGACTATTAACTGACGGACAGACAATATTCGTTCCGGCTAAACCCGCTAACGTATTCTGGGAATCAAACGCCTGAGAGACTAAAGCCGCTGTTTCCAGATAGGGGCGTTGATTTTCACCCACCCATTGAGTAAACAGGAATACCAATGGACTCAAGGCATTGTCAGGTTGGGAACTAGCCACCTGAACCAGCTTGTCTTGCCAGGTAGAATAGTCCATCCACTCAATCGGATGACCAATAGCCCGAATTTCGTCCACGAGTTGCTGTAAGGATACCATCTCCGGACTGACCAAGTGAAACGCTTGACCGAATAACTCCGGTTGCTGGGACAGATGGATCATCGCTTGGGACACATAGTCTACAGGAGTCAAGCTCAGATTTAAGTCCAACTCCGGCGCACTTCCCAATTGAATCAACCCTTTAATTAATCGGTCAATCAAATCCCCTTGTTGAGACGCCCCGGTTTGGCTATGTCCGGTAATCATACCCGGTCGGTAAATCGACGCCGGAATTCCCCGGGCGTGTGCCTGTTTAACTAACTTCTCACCCACCCATTTACTCTGAGCATAACCATCCGATAGGTCATCCCCTGACTCTAAGCTATCCTGTTCTAAAATCACCGACATCTGAGCATAGCGTGGTGATTGAAACACATCCAGCGTTGAGACAAAGTGAACGGGTTTGACCTTGGTTTTACTGGCTAATTTGAGAATTTCCTGAGTCCCCAGAACATTCGCGGTTCGCAAGGCGCTGTAGGGATAAATTAAGTTGACAAATGCCCCATTATGATAGATGGAGTCAATCTCGCAAGTTAACGCTTCGTACTGCGACTCCGATAGTCCCAACCGAGGTTTCGCTAAATCGCCCAACACAGGGACAACTCGTGACTCCAACTTATCTGATGAAAGTAAATAGCGGTTGAAGCTGGCGGCAATTTTTTGCTGACCCGCCTCCAGCGTTTTGGCACGGACTAAGCAATAGACGGTAGCATTCGTGTGCTGGAGTAATTCCTGCAATAAAAACGCTCCCAGAAAACCTGACGCGCCTGTGATCAAAATCTTTTCCGGTGCGGTGTCCGGCTGACGATAAGGCTTTTCTGGATAAATCGTCGCATCCAAAACCGCATCGTTGGCTAAATTCGTGACCGCGATGGTACCCGTCACCGTTGTCGCATCTGACGGATCAGCGTCTGTCTTAGCGGTAATCGTTTGAGCCAGTTCCGCCAACGTCGGCGCTTCAAACAGAGCAAACAACGGTAACTCCACTTGGAACCGTTCTCGCACCTGCGATAACAGTTGCGCTGTTAGCAGCGAATGTCCCCCTAGTTCAAAGAAGTTGTCATACACACCCACACGCTCAACATCTAATACAGTTGCCCAGATTTGCGCTAACGCCTGTTCAACGGGTGTACGTGGTGCGACAAAGGTATCCTGAGCCACCTGTTGCGCTTGGTTCGGCTCAGGTAAGGCTTTGCGATCGACTTTACAGTTAGGGGTTAAAGGCAAGCTATCTACTAACACAAAGGTCGAGGGCACCATATAAGTGGGTAGCTTATCACTCAAAAACGATCGCAACTGCGCCAGGGATAATCCTTGAGTTTTGACGATATGCTCAATACTCTGATGGATTTGCTCCTGTTGGGTAGGTGTGGTCTCAAAAATCACCCCAGCGTTTTCCTCAGCGTGCCAAACAACCGTGCCTTGCAGCCACAAAGGATTGTCTACCCCTGGTAATTTTACCCGCAAAAGTACAGGTTGGTTGTTGTGCCAAAATGTCGGCGTGAGTGCCTTTAAGCTAATCCCGTTGCGGCTAAAGTTTTGCGTGGTCACTTCCACTTGTTGACCCGACTCAAATTCAGCACGACCCTTGATCTGGAGGGGAATGCGCGGTTCTGTCCGCAGATTTCCCAAGCGGCGATGGAGTGTCGCCTTCTGACTGGTTGTGGTATCAAACTTAACGCCCACATAGTCTTCAAACTGCCAGACAATATGACCTTGCAACCATAACGGGGTTTCGCCTCCGGGTAATTGTAATCGGAGTAATAGGCGTTGATCGATTTGCCAGGGATTAGCTGTTTTTGCCTTTAAGCAAATCCCCTCATGGCTGATATTTTGCGTCACCACGGGGACTTTTTCACCCGACTCCAATTCCGCCAAACAATTAATCGTTAGCGGGGTGCGGGGTTCTTGGCGACGCAAGTCATGAACCACTAATCCCTGGGTTTGGGCAATATGTTTGATACTCTGACGTAAACATGTCTGTTGGCTGGAGGTGGTGTCTAGGGAAACGTCTACCCATTCCAGGGCTTTTGTGGCGATGGTTCCGGTGAGTTGAAGTTCATCGGGGACGCCAGGAAACTGACAGCGCAGCGTCAAGGATTGACCGTTTCGCCAGGAGGCGGGAGCATGAAGCAAACGAATACGATTGACCGAGAAATTGCTGGTGGTTAATTCAACTTCTGGATTCCCCTCACACGCCACCCAGCACGTTGTTTCTAGGGGAACATGTTCGACATCCAAATCACTGACGAGATAGGCAACCAAGCGCTTTTCGCCAGAACTGTCATCACGGGCGACAACCACCGCGTCTCGGATACCCGGATGCTGGTAAAGGGCGGATTCAATCTCGCCGAGTTCAATCCGGAAGCCGCGAATTTTCACCTGATGATCCAAGCGACCTAAACATTCCAGAGTCCCATCGGGTAAGTATCGGGCTAAGTCTCCGGTGCGATAGAGACGGGCACCCGGTTCTGGACTAAAGGGATCGGGAATAAATCGTTCATCGGTGAGATCAGGTCTATTGAAATACCCTCGTGCTAAACCAACGCCACCAATCAGCAATTCTCCCGGTTCTTCCACTGGGACAAATCTAATTGGGTCTGATGAGTTTTGCTGAGGATGAGCCAGATAAATTTGGGTATTGGCAATGGGGCGACCAATGGGAATCGGCTTGTCCGCCGATTCCACTTTATGCACGGCTGACCAGATTGTGGTTTCCGTGGGTCCGTACATATTCCACAGGGAAGCACTGCGTTCTAAGAGTTGACGTGCCAACTCGCGGGACATGGGTTCCCCCCCACAGAGAATTTTAAGCTGGGCATTTCCCTGCCACCCTGCGGCTAATAACATCCGCCATGTGGCGGGAGTGGCTTGCATGACGGTAGCCCCGGATTCTTGCAAAACTGGGCTTAACTGAGTGGCATCAGCGGCGACATCTCGCGTCACTAAGACAATATCTGCGCCAACGATTAAGGGTAAATACAGTTCCAGTGCAGCAATGTCGAAGCAGATGGTGGTGACAGCCAGCAGGGTGTCTTTTGGAGTAAGTCCAGGTGCGACACTCATTGAGGTGAGGAAATTGACCACCCCACGATGCAGCACTTGGACGCCTTTGGGTTTCCCGGTTGAGCCGGAGGTATAGATGGTGTAGGCTAAATGGTCGGGCGTGACACCACTATCTAAATTCTCTGGACTATGTTGGGCTATTGCCTGTTGATCTCTATCTAGGCAAACCACTTGGGCTTGGGTGTCGGGTAATCGGGTGAGTTGGTCTTGTTCAGTGACGATGACAGGGACTTGGGAATCCTCAATCATCAACGCTAATCGTTCTTGAGGATAGGCGGGATCAAGGGGAACATAAGCACCGCCAGCTTTGAGAATCCCCAATAAACCCACTACCATATCGAGCGATCGCTCTAGACATATCCCCACCAGTACATCGGGTCTTACTTGTAGCGTTTGTAAGTAGTGGGCAACCTGGTTAGCGCGGCGGTTCAACTCCCGATAGGTTAGGGTTTGCCCGTCAAACCGTATCGCGATTTTGTCCGGTGTGCGACGCTCTGCTTGTTCAATTAACTGATGAATACAGTAATCGGCTGGATAGTAGGTTTGGGTTTGATTTAACTGTTCAAGTCGCTGCTGTAATTCACGTTTTTTGTTTATATCAGGAACACCGTGGAATTGCTCAATTTCTAATGATGATTGAAAGGAACGATTCATCATATTTTTCCCCTTGAAACAGGTTTACAGTGGTATTTTTTAGGGTTAAGTCGGTGATTTGCCACTAAAACTATAGCTATTCGCTATTTTTTTAGCTGATACAGGGGTCAATTTTTTTAGTGTCACCTACTTATTCCCTTTTACCAAATTAGATTCAGCAATTTAGTTGAGCAATAAATTTAAAAATTATCACTCAAAAGTACATTGATTCCGATAGAGAATTTTTGATACTCAAGGGGGATAAAACTCTAGTCAAAAACCCAATCAATATTGCTTTCGGTATGATAGTAGCTGGTTTTTGCCCGTTACTCTCAAAATTAGATAGGATTAGAAAACTCTCAAAAAAATAACTGGCTCAATTGTTTCTGGCTAGAGGGCTACAACCGGAATAATTTGAGCTTGACAATTGTAGATGCACCCCCATAATCCTTCTCCATCGCTAGAGCATGACATAATCTAAACTGTTGAATTTCTTCTGCCATAGCGATACCAGAGGGATAGAGTATCTGTCACGGTTGAGTTGGTCGGCTTTTGTAGCCTGTAATACAGTCGTATGACTTGTATTTTTCTCTTTTCGTATAATATTCTAATCCTCTCATCTGATCAACAAGCTGAGGGGAACTTTACCCAGTCTTTAAAAATGAGCATCTAGTCTTGATGAAGTCTTTACAGGTTGAGAGTACAGCGATCCATTGGCGTCAATAATGTAATATAACTCAATAAAAATAAAAAAACTGAAATTAATAATAAAATTTCTCAAACAAATTGAGACGCCCTAGTGCAGCGCGGCAGAAATAACTAGGGCTTGCTGAATAAGTATTGGGGAGATGGGGTGAGAGGGTGAGGGGGTGAGC
>CAZNNK010000324.1:0-7371 GCA_964574085.1 uncultured Coleofasciculus sp. | reverse complement strand
GATGGGGGAGATGGGGGAGATGGGGGAGATGAGGGAGATGGGGGAGATGGGGGAGTGGGGAGTCATTCTGAATCCAACAATCAACAATCAAAATCATCCCGTCTGACGATCATCGGGCGATCGCGGATTCCTGGCACGAATTTAAATGCGCTCTTACAACCCCTAGGTGGAGGGGGGCATTCTCAAGCCGCCGCCGTCACCCTACGCCATGAAAATCCTCCAGAGGTTTTGCCCCAACTCGTTGATCAATTCAAGGAGCAAATTCCCCAACCCCTAAGCGCCCTGGAGTTAATGTCCTCCCCGGTGCGAACGATTCGCCCCGATACCACCGTTGGCGAAGCACAGCGAATTTTGCTGCGTTATGGGCATTCTGGACTGTCTGTGGTTGATGAAAATGACCAGTTAATTGGAATTATTTCACGGCGAGATATTGATTTAGCGCTGCATCACGGTTTAGGTCATGCCCCAGTTAAAGGGTATATGACCCGAAACCTGAAAACCATTACCCCCCAAACCTTATTGCCAGAAATTGAGTCGCTGATGGTGACTTACGATATTGGGCGCTTACCCGTGTTAGCGGATGGGCAGTTAGTCGGGATTGTCACTCGTACCGATGTCCTGCGACAAGTGCGCCAAGATCAAGAGCGCTGGGGAGAGACTTGCCCCATGCCGATAACTTATCCATCATCCCGCCTCCTGAATGTGCGAGAACGCCTTGCTCCTGCCCTGTGGCAATTGCTCACCCAAGCCGCCCAGGAAGCTCAGGAACGGGGTTGGCATCTCTATTTAGTGGGGGGAGCCGTTCGGGATGTATTGCTGGCGGATGAGAGCCAACCACTACTCCTAGAAGACGTGGATTTGGTGGTTGATGGGTTTCATCGGGCGGCTGATGTGGGCGCAGGAGTAACCTTGGCAAAAGCCTTGCGCGAACGGTATCCCAATGCTCGCTTAGAGGTTCATGGGGCGTTTCAAACGGCAGCATTGTTGTGGCATAATGACCCGGTGCTGGATTCCTTGTGGATTGATATTGCCACGGCTCGGACTGAGTTTTATCCCTATCCAGCGGCGAATCCAGAAGTGGAAGCCAGTTCAATTCGCCAGGATCTCTATCGGCGAGACTTTACAATTAATGCCATGGCAGCCCGACTGACGGGGAGGCGGGGTGAAGCGTTGCCCCTATTAGATTTTTTTGGCGGGATGTTAGATTTGCGATCGCGTCAAATTCGCGTCTTGCACGCTAATAGTTTTATCGAAGATCCGACTCGCATTTATCGAGCGGTGCGATTTGCTGTGCGCTTAGGCTTTGAACTGGAATCGCAAACTCAGGACTATATTCAGTATGCGCTAGAGAGCGGCGTTTATGAGCGATCGCTGGGGGCAAATACGCGAGCGCCTGCCCTAGAAACCCGATTAAAAGCCGAATTAAAGTACATCCTAGAAGCCCCTTATTGGCAACGGGCATTCCAACTCATTGGTTCACTGGGAGCATTACGCTGTCTTCATCCCAGCTTAAAGCTTGACCCATTGTTATGGTGGCGGGTTCGTCTAATTGACCGTTGGTTACGGCGGTTTGACCCCGATCAAACCTTAAAACATTGGCAGATGCGGCTTGAGGTGTTAATTGCTCATTTAGCGCCTCAAGAACGCGGCAAGGTGGCAGAAAATTTACAATTGCCGATTGATAGTATTGAGCGACTGCGGCATTTAGGACAAGCCCAAACTGAGGTGGTAGAATCTCTACCCCAATGTCAGCGTCCCAGTGAAGTGGTTTGGCTGTTACGTCAGTATAAATTACCCACGTTGGTTTTAATTGCCGTCCATAGTTCTCGGGCAATTCGACGCAAGCTGTGGCACTATTTCACGAATTTGGCAACTGTGCAGGCTCCTCTGAATGGGAATGATCTCAAACGTTTAGGTTATAAACCGGGACCTGATTATAAGGAAATATTAGATGTCCTGTTAGCCGCCACCTTGGATGGCGTGATTCGGGATGAGGCAGATGCCAAAGCATTTCTAGAGCAGCATTATCCTCGCTCCCATCAGTAGGGTCGGCTGAATAAGTGGTGAGGTGAGGGGGAGATGGGAGAGAAATTTGGATATACTCCATCTAGGCTGTAGCATTATTGGTGCTTGTGGGGAGTGAATTTTTATGAACTTGACGGCAGAACGGGGCTTAAACCAAGGGAAATACGTCCTCAGTACCCAACTGGGCGCGGGTGTTTTCAGTCTCACCTACAAAGCAACCGATACAGAGTCCGGTCAATCGGTTGTGATTAAAACCTTAGGTGAAGCGCTGCGCCAGCATCCCAACGTGAATCAATTCAAGCAACAATTTTTAGACATCGCCAAACGCTTAAATTACTGCCAACATCCTCATCTGGTACGTGTCCTCGACTATTTTGAGGAAACGGGATATCCCTACCTGGTTATGGACTATATCCCCGGACAGACATTGGCAGAGGTTCTGCAAGGGGGTTCCTTGTCAGAGGCGGAGGCGATTAACTACATCCGTCAAATCAGCGATGCGGTAAAGGTTCTACACCAAGTCGAATTACTCCACCGAGATATCCAACCCAAAAACATTATTCGGCGTCAGGATAGCGATCGCGTGGTGTTATGTGAGGTGGGGATGCTCTATGAGTTTACTCCAGGCATCCGACAAACCTACGCCAGTCTCCTCTCTGCTGGCTATGCTCCTCCAGAGGATAACGCTGGGGCAAACACAGCAACGCAGCAAACGGATATCTATGCTTTAACCGCCACATTCTACTGTTTACTCACGGGATATCCCCCTTTACCTGCACCTGTACGACAGGCGTTGTCAGTTAGGGGAAACGATTGCCTATTTTCCTCATCCTCTCAGCCAGCGCCGTCTAAATTGAGTCCCACCATCAAACAAGCACTACAGTACGGTCTAGAACTTATCCCTAAAAACCGTCCCCAAACCATAGACACTTGGTTAAAGCAGCTTCCTCTTCAGGAGTCTGTTACTCTCCTTGAACCGATAACCACAGTAGGTTGCCTATCTGGCAAGCCCAAGGTTAACACTGTGCTATCAAGGGGAACAAAGAGCGTTGGGTCAAAGACGCGCCATGGCACGTCTCTACATTCAACCCTCAAAACGGCTAAAACCAACGCCTCAATACCCTTACAAGCGTTGTTTATGACCGGAGCGATCGCGGCGTCAGCAGGGATTGGATTTGGCTGTGCTGTACGACTAAACCAACTCGACGAACCTGGATCAACGATTTTGCATACTCAACAAACCTTTCCTCCCCGTAGCGATTGGCCCGTTTCTGACTCTCAACAATTTGTCAGGGAACAAGGAACCGGGAACCGGGAACAGAGAATGTTTTGAAGCGTTATAATTTGTTACGAATACCCAAAACATATTCCCAATGAGCAATCCAGTCATTCATGCCTTTTTTGTCGGGCGATCACTAGCTCACACTCTGGGTGATCGCGTAGAAGACACCTTAACGAATGCTCTGAGCGAACTTGGCAAATTTGATGCCGAACAGCGGGAGCATTGGCAACAGTTTACTGAGCAAGTCATGGAAAGGGCGCAACAGGACATGGAAATCGCTATGGGCGATCGCTCGTCTAGTGCTACTGTATCGACTGGCTCTCAATCCGTTGATCTACAAGCCACGATTGATGAGTTGCGAGCTGAAATTGCTCGCTTGCGGACTGAACTACAGCTTTATCGCAATCAATCAGTGACCTGAATTGAGTGATACTGGAGGTGTTTCCAGGTTGAGGACGCCAATTCACCCCCAAAAAATGGGATCAGGCTCCTCGTCCTTCTAGTGCAGCGCGGCTTCAAATACTAACCAGTTAACAAGCTCCTTAAAAGCAGCTACCATAAGCCTTATAGCCTTCTGCCATCTGCCTTCGGACTTCTGCCTTCTTGTACTAGGAGTTCCCTGTTGCCTTCAGCCGTTGATCCACAGTTCCCATAAGCTAGCTTAGGATATTCTTAACTTTCAAAGATTTTGAATTTTTATTAAGATTAAGAGGAGACCATCATTTAGGAATCTAGGTGTCTGCTGTTTCTGATAACTATGTCAACCTCAAGCAATATAAGGAACGCCAGGTGTCTAGCCAACGTTCCCTAAGAGGGATCAACCCAGACAAGGCATATCGCTGGAATCGGGAAAACTATTCCCGACATCGGCGCTTTGTCGATATTTGGACATTCGTGTTAACCCTCCTCTTCCAGTTGTGGCTCAACGGCAAACCTTGGAGCTATCCAGGGGGCATGACCGATGCAAAACAGGCGGCTCGTCGTAAGACACAGGCAATCTGGATTCGAGATACGTTCTTAGAGTTAGGTCCAACCTTCATCAAGGTGGGACAGCTATTTTCAACTCGGTCTGACTTATTCCCTGGTGAATATGTCGAGGAACTGTCTAAACTACAGGATCGCGTCCCGGCTTTTAACTATGATCAAGTTGAAGCAATTGTCAAGCAAGATTTAGGTAAATCGGTTAGCGAACTCTTTGGCAATTTTGATCCAATTCCTCTAGCAGCAGCCAGTTTAGGACAAGTCCACAAAGCTCAACTCCAGAGTGGAGAAGAGGTTGTGGTCAAGGTACAACGACCAGGCTTGCGGAAACTGTTTACGATAGACCTACAAATTCTCAAAGGGATTGCCCGTTACTTCCAAAATCACCCCGACTGGGGTCGAGGTCGAGACTGGATGGGCATTTATGAAGAATGCTGTCGTATTCTCTGGGAAGAGATTGATTATCTCAATGAAGGGCGCAATGCCGATACCTTCCGCCGTAATTTCCGCCGCTACGACTGGGTGAAAGTTCCTCGTGTCTATTGGCGGTATACCTCCAATCGAGTCTTAACCCTAGAGTATGCTCCAGGAATTAAGATTAGTCACTACGAGGCATTAGAAGCCGCTGGATTAGATCGAAAGCTTCTGGCTCAACTGGGGGCAAGAGCATACCTACAGCAGTTGCTCAATGACGGTTTCTTTCATGCCGATCCCCATCCCGGCAATATTGCAGTCAGCCCGGAAGGATCATTGATCTTCTATGATTTCGGCATGATGGGGCGGATTAAGGCAAATGTCCGGGAAGAGTTGATGCAGACGCTCTTTGGCGTAGCCCAAAAAGATGCCAGTCGAGTCGTCGAGTCTTTGGTCGCCTTAGGTGCCCTGTCTCCCGTTGATGATATGGGTCCAGTGCGGCGTTCGATCCAGTATATGCTGGATCACTTTATGGATAAGCCCTTTGAAGAACAGTCAGTCAGTGAAATTAGCGACGATTTATATGAAATCGCTTATGGTCAACCCTTTCGCTTTCCGGCAACCTTCACCTTTGTGATGCGAGCCTTCTCCACCTTGGAAGGGGTAGGCAAGGGCTTAGATCCAGAATTTAACTTTATGGAAGTGGCAAAACCTTTTGCTATGCAAATCATGACTAACGGTAATCGCCCGGAAGGGAATACATTCTTCAATGAACTGGGACGCCAAGCGGCTCAAGTGAGTAGTACGGCATTGGGGTTACCTCGGCGGATTGAGGATACGATTGAAAAATTAGAACGCGGAGATATCCGGCTGCGGGTTCGTTCGATTGAATCAGATCGGATCTTGCGGCGCATGAGTAGCATTCAGATAGGAACAAACTATGCCTTACTACTCAGTGCATTCACATTGTCAGCTACGATCTTATTTGTGAATGGTCAAGTCGGGCTGGCTTTGGTCGTGGCGTTAATTGCTGCTGCGATCGCTTTTGCCCTAATTCGTTTACTCCGAAGGCTCGACCGATTCGATCGCATGTTATAACTCCCATAAGGTTATTGACGCCAGCACAAACTTTATGAAATGTCGCTTTACGGGTCTCACCGATCCGGGCTTAATTCGTACCGTAAACCAGGACTATTACTACATCGATCCGCAGGGACGCTTTTTCATTGTCGCCGACGGCATGGGCGGTCATGCTGGGGGACAGGAAGCCAGCCAACTGGCTACAGAGGTCATTCAGGCACGTTTAGAGCGGCAATGGCTCGATTCAGTCCCTTCGGAAACGTTACTGGAACAAGCCCTCTATGATGCTAATCAGGCAATCTTAGAGGATCAAAAAAATCATCCCGAACGGGCAGACATGGGCACGACGGCTGTTGTGGTCATTTTCCGTAAAGGTCAGCCTTGGCTGGCTCATGTGGGTGATTCTCGCCTCTATCGATGGCGACAATTACAACTAGAACAAATGACAGATGACCATACCTGGGTCGCACGCGCCATGAAAGCTGGGGATCTGACTCCAGAACAGGCGCGAATGCATCCCTGGCGTCATGTGTTGTCCCAATGTCTAGGTCGCAAAGATTTACAGTCTGTTGATGTCGAGTCCATGGAGATTCAGTCAGGAGATTTCCTGCTCCTTTGTACCGACGGACTGACAGAGGAACTCTCGGACACCGCGATCGCGTCCCATCTCCAGTCCGATGTAGATGACGAAGAAATAACGGCTAACCTAATTGCCGCCGCCAAAGAAAAAGGCGGACGGGACAATATCACCGTGATTCTCGTCAAAATTGACGCGATCTGACCCAAATAGCTTAAAAAATAGTTAAATTGTCGGGCTTGCACCATTTAACTGTCACGGCGATCCCTTGAGCGCCCTCTTGTTCTAGATCCTCAATGTAACCTGCTTCATAAGACACGGCTTCTTCTGGACTATCGAATGGTCCAAAGTAGTACGTTACCGCAGGTTCAGCAGTGACAATTTCTATCCACCAAGCGAAGGAACTCTGAGCATCTGTGTCAGGAGTTAGGCTTCGTATGCTGACAATCTTGCCCCCTAGTTGGAAAATTCGCCGCATCGTTTGGTTCATGCGGCTATATGGAACTCTAATAAAAACAGAACTACTCCGACGAATAGGGTAGTTGAGGGTGTCGGTAGCTGCACTCTGACGCAAACCGACGACTTCATAAACAAAATAACGATTATCCACCAAGATACTACCTGTTAAGCCAGCAACACTTGAGATGAACAGTTCTAACTCCCCACCCTAATCAGACTATAGTCAGGGGATATCAGAGACAGGGGGAAAAGGTTGTAATTGGGGAAATTGTGAGACATTATCCACAAGGATGTCTCACATCGCCCAATTGAACCTGTAACCGCCACCAGTATTTGTTATCAGATCCCCAGAGGATTGTCTATAGAAAGGGTGTGGAGATGGGGAAGCTGGGGAAGCTGAGGAAGATGGGGGAGATGGGGAAGCTGGGGAAGCTGGGGAAGATGGGGGAGATGGGGGAGATGAGGGAGATGGGGAAGCTGGGGAAGCTGAGGAAGCTAATGATACATTTTCCCTGATAGCGGTGCAGGGGTATGAAAGGGTTTTACCTTATGT
>CAZNNK010000323.1:2201-7392 GCA_964574085.1 uncultured Coleofasciculus sp. | reverse complement strand
AAACAGCAAGAAAAGATTAACGTAGCCAGAAAACTCAAACAAAAAGGGACTGATCTTGACACCATCACAGAAGTCACAGGACTGAGTAGAAAAGAGATTGAGAAACTGTAGCACTTCGAGATGAATCAGAGGGCCTATCTCATAGATTTTGGTGATTTTAGGAAAATAATCTATTGGCGTGACCCAGCTAAAATGGTGGAATAGATTTATCGTTAAATCGGGCGCACGTCGGTGCGCCCCTACAATTCTAATCAATCAATTAAGGTGTGCCACACCACGACAAGCATTACATTTAATGGTGTATATTATTAGCGCCCTGACCTTGCTTGCTCAATGTGAACTTTGAGAAGCTAGCTAGACCAAAGATACCTAGTCCTAAAATGGTACTGGGTTCGGGGACAGGAGTAGGAGAAGGTTCGAGAATGGGGGTTGCCAGAAAGGCTCGTCTTTGATTGTTGAGCCTACCGTAGCCGACAATCCATCCATTATTATTGATACTAGTAGCTCGCTCCAATATATCAAAGTCGTCTGAATTGGGAGCAATCAGATTATTAAGATCAAACATTTCGCCATCTTGCCAAAGGGTAGCGTAAGTCCCGCTAAAGGCATTGTCACCCAAATAGGCTTCACCAACTACCTGACCATTCTCATTGATATCAAAAGCTAGACTTCTTATGCCTTCAGTACCAAGATTAATAATGTTGCCGTCATTCCACAAGACAGCAGTAGGGTTGAAATAAGGACCAAAAACCTCATTTGAATAGCCAACAACTTGACCAGAGTTATTGATACTTTTAGCCGTACTACTTAAATCACCAGGAAGCGGTTCTAGTTCCGTGATTAGGTCGTTTTCCAAAATAAATGCAAGTTTCTCCCGTTCATCAAGCACAGGAGGTACTGACTTATTTCCAATAATTTGACCAATGTCATTGAGATCTGAGAAATAGCCTCTAAAGTTTGTCGGACGGAGGTTACGTTGTGAAACAAGATTACCACTTGGGTCAAGCTCCATAATGAAAGTACCACTAAATTCCGAATCCACAAGTATCTGACCACTATTGTTGATGTCAAGACCAATGCTTTCTCCACCGGAAAAGAGAGAGCCAATATCTATAATTGTGTTATTTTGCCAGAGAACAGCATTGTCCCCAAAAAGTCGTTCTGAAACACCAACCACTTGACCAGCATCATTGATGCTATGAGGCCAACTTCTCTCATGACCAGGAAAAGTACCAAGGTTTTCCATTGAACCATTCTCCCACAAAAAGGCTCTACCGTCTGCACGACCAACCACTTGCCCAAGATTGTCATTAGATTCTTTACCTGCTTATCAAGTTTACTTATGCAAGCAATTTACTTGTCCTATAAGTAAAAATACTTCCTTTCAGAGAAGATGATTTTAAAGCTTTGATGAACAGAGATAGAACTGTATGAAGATTTAGTAAAGACAATCGCTAACCTGGCTGTCGGTGAGCGGATTTAATATCACAGGATTGTCTTATTGTCAATACATAAGACTTGAAATATAGGATACTGTTGCCTATTCGCATTGCGATCGCACAGGCACCGCCAGCCGCAATCTTAATTTATATCAAAGTCGTGCCCACACCGATGACCCAGGTATTAGGATCAAAATATTCAACGTAATCCCCATCGAGTTACGGTAATATAGCTGATCCGTTCGGACTTATAGCATCCATGGTTGTATCTCAGAATCCCTCTGTACAGAAAACGTCTAAACTTGAAGGCATAAAAGAACGCAGTAACTGCTTACGCGAACCCGTCGCCAGTGAGTTGCTGGAAGACACCACCCACTTTAGTGGTGATGCGGTACAAATTCTTAAATTTCACGGTTCCTACCAGCAAGATGACCGCGATAACCGGGTTAAAGGGCAAGAAAAAGATTATCAGTTCATGCTGCGAACCCGTTCTCCTGGCGGGTTTATCCCTCCTCAACTCTATCTGACGCTGGATCAACTCTCCGATGAATACGGGAACCATACGCTGCGAGTCACCACTCGCCAAGGGTTTCAGCTTCACGGTATTCTCAAAAAGAACTTAAAGGCAACCATTGCCGCGATTGTCCGCAATCTCGGTTCCACCCTCGGCGCTTGCGGGGACTTAAATCGCAACGTCATGGCGCCTCCCGCCCCGTTCAAAACTCGTCCAGAGTACCAATATGCCTGGGAGTATGCCAATAAAATTGCCGATTTATTAACCCCTCAGACGGGCGCTTATTACGAAATTTGGCTGGATGGGGAAAAGGCAATTAGCGCTGAAGAAGCCCCAGAGGTGAAAGCGGCGCGTCAGCGTAATGGCAACGGTACGATATTTGCGGATAAAGAAGAACCGATTTACGGGGAACATTATATGCCCCGTAAGTTTAAGTGTAGTGTTACTGTTCCCGGCGATAACTCCGTTGATCTCTACACCCAAGACGTTAGCTTGGTGGTGATGATGAATCAGCAGGGAGAATTAGAAGGATTTAATGTTCTCGCGGGTGGTGGTTTAGGGCGCACCCATAATAAAGAAGAAACCTTTGCCCGTATGGCTGATCCCATTGGTTATGTGGACAAAGATGATATCTTTGATTTGATCAAAGCGATTGTGGCAACTCAGCGAGACTATGGCGATCGCGTTAATCGTCGTCATGCCCGAATGAAGTACCTGATCAATGATTGGGGTGTTGATAAGTTTCGTGCCAAGGTGGAAGAGTACTTTGGTAAGCCTATCGCCCCCTACAAACCCCTCCCCGCCTTTAAATACAAAGACTATCTGGGATGGAACGAGCAAGGGGACGGTAAGCTATTTTTAGGCATTTCCATTGAGAATGGGCGAATTAAAGATGAGGGCAACTTCCAGCTAAAAACAGCCCTGCGGGAAATTGTCAAGCAATTTGACCTACCCATGCGGATGACACCCAATCACAATGCCATTCTTTATGAGATTGAAAAGGATCAGCAGCAAACTATTGAACAGATTCTCAACCAACATGGGGTGCAAATCACCCCAGAGGGAATCGAACCCTTAGTCCGCTATTCCATGGCTTGTCCCGCCCTACCTACCTGTGGCTTAGCAATTACTGAATCAGAACGGGCAATTCCGGGAATTACGGTGCGAATTCGGACATTGTTGGACAAGCTGGGATTAAAGGATGACCATTTTGTCATCCGGATGACGGGATGTCCCAATGGATGTGCCAGACCTTACATGGCAGAATTAGGATTCGTGGGCAGTGCGCCTGGAAAATATCAGGTTTGGTTAGGCGGTTCACCGGATCAGACGAGGTTAGCACAAGCCTATATCGACAAACTACCGATTGAAGAACTCGAATCCTTCCTCGAACCCATGTTCATGCAATTCAAGCAACAGCGCGAACTGGGGGAAAGTTTCGGTGATTTTTGCGATCGCGTGGGATTTGATGCGATTCGGGACTATTCTGCCAATTACGAATTCCCCAAACCCACCAAGAAAACCCGCCATCGGATTTCCCTCAATGATGATCTGTACAGCCGTCTCAAAGACGCCGCTGCGAGTCAAGGTAAGCCGATTAGCCATCTCGCTGCTGACGCGATCGAGGCGTTTCTCAATCAGTCATCGTGACATCCTCCCACACCAAATCAAAGATTATGGTGTGGGCTTCCAACATCGCTGTTAGACATTAATTAGATGTAACTGATTAAATTGATCAGGTAGGGGCACGATACTATCGTGCCCTTTATCAAATCCATGCTCCCATTGCACCTTCACCTTGTTGGGTTTCGTACCTCAACCCAACCTACAACTACAACCTATCCCACAATTAACGATTCAACTGTTATGAAAAGCAGTATGACATTTAGCACCATTGTTGCATTATTCAGTGCGATGGTTGTTCTGGCTTCTATTCCCAGTGTCAGTGTATTGACTGTCTCTACCCGATCCGCTACGTCTGGCTTTATTCATGGTGTTTTCACCACCCTAGGAATAGTAGTCGGTGACATTATCTTCATTCTCATCGCTATTTGGGGTTTATCACTGCTGGCGGCAAAAATGGGAGGCTTATTTTTCCTGATCAAGTACCTGGGTGGTGCTTATCTTATCGGGTTGGGCATAGGGTTATGTCGGATAAAATTGAATAAAGTGGAGACAGCCGCTGTTATGGAATCTTCTTGGCTGTCTAGTTTTATCGCCGGATTATCTATTACATTAGCCGATCAAAAAGCAACCTTATTTTATCTGGGGTTTTTCCCAGCGTTCATTGATCTGTCCCAAATCTCTTATCTTGATACTCTCATCATTATAGCGATTACTACAGTAGCCGTAGGCGGTGTCAAACTTGGTTATGCATTCATGGCGGATAAAGCGCGATTACTGATTAGTTCTAGAATCAGAAAAGGAATAAATATGATGGCAGGCTGTGTAATGATTGCTGTGGGAGTGTTTTTGATCATAAAACCTTAATTGACCTTTATCGAATAATTATGTTAGCTTGAATCATTGTGAATTAATCTCATCCTCCTTAACGTCTCTCCCGCACCACCCATTCCTCAAAGAGTTTTGAACCCATCGTGTATCGCTCATCATCTAGTTGGCGAATCACACCCGTTCCCGTCAAAACTTCCAGCGCATCCGCAACTTGTCCAAAACTAAATTGCGCTTGTTCTGCTACTGTCTCAGCCGTTCCCTCTCGCTGTTGAACGAGGGTACGATAAACAGTTTGTTCTACCTGACTAAAACCATAAGAACGTTGATCTTCATCCCACCAAGCGGAAAAGTCGCGATCGTGTTTTCGTTGTTGATGCAGCATAAAACTCTCAGTCGAACGGGATTTTCCTATCTTATGAATAGCGTTTAATGTGCTAGTTTTACCTAAACGGCGTCCACCGAGAATGATTCTCACTTGAAAAGGCGATCGCATGACGTTGGCGAGGAGTTCCTGGCGTCCGAAAAAGTAGTCGGGTTTCGAGATAGCGAGTCTAAAGTTATCGAAGGGGCGATTGGTGTTGGTCATTTGTCAAAACACTGATTTCACGGATTTATTGCCGAGATTTGGGTAGGGAGGTGAGAGTTTATTCACACTGATTTCACAGAGAAGATGGTTTTCTATCAATAGAGTATGGATGAGGATTTTCAAGGAGATGATTTCGTCATTCATCATTTGTCAAAACACTGATTTCACGGATTTATTGCCGAGATTTGGGTAGGGAGG
>CAZNNK010000323.1:0-2101 GCA_964574085.1 uncultured Coleofasciculus sp. | reverse complement strand
CACTGATTTCACAGAGAAGATGGTTTTCTATCAATAGAGTATGGATGAGGATTTTAAAGGATATTATTGTATCTGCCATTGTTGAATTACTTCTGGTTTCATTTGCATCCGTAGCCAGCGGGATAGAAGGGGAACCTGTAACTGATAGTAATCCTTGTCCGCGATCGCGTCTCGATGGATTAATCCTACGGCTTCTAGCCAGAGTAGGGCGTCTAGACATTGGCTTTCGGTGAATTCGGGGTTGAGTCGGGCAAATAAGGCTTCCTCGGTTATCTGCGGCTGAGTCTCTTGGTTACAGGTGAGGAGTTTCAGCAGCGCGATCGCACAGGTAAAATTACGCTTGTCTAAGTCTGCCCAAATATTTTGTCCAAAGTAGTCTTTGAGTACACCGGAATAGGTAAAGGGTTTATTCAGATAGCGTTGAGCGGCGGATAGGTTAATTTCGCCCTTATTTTCCGGGGCGACTTTTTTACAGAGTAAACTTGCCAATTGTCTGGCAATAAAGGGATGTCCGCCACTTTCTCGATGGATGGCGATTTGAGTAGCTTGATCAAAGGTTACACCCATCAGTTCACCAATATCGGTTAACATTCGGGTTGTCTCAGATTGGTAAAAGGGAGAGACAAAGTATTCTTTAAAAAAGCTAAACACTGGATTGGTGGGGACATCCGGTTGTTGCCATTGATTAATCCGATTACAGTCCGCATGGACATCAGCCACCAGTAAGGAGAGTTGGCGCTGTTCCTGACTTAATACTCGCAGTACGCCGAAACAAGCGTTGAATTCTTCGGTGCGTTCTTTGGGGTCAGTTTTTGTGGGAAGAATGCGTTCGATTTCATCTAAAAAGCAGAGAATGGGTAAGTGATATCCGGCGGCTTGGAGTAAGGGGGATAAGGTATTGATGCGCTGGGTGAATTCAGAGATTAAATCAGGCGCTGGGCTATCTTGGGAAAAGGGTTTAAAGTTTGTCGTGAGCGCTTTAGCGCTTCTGGCAGAGTTTGTCGTGAGCGCTTTAGCGCTTCTGGCACTAAAGTGCCTACTACGAACCCAGTTGAAGTTAGTATCCTTCGATTGAGGATGGTGTTCATTCACTAATTTGATCAGTTGTTGTAGGATTTGATTAAGTAATTCAGCCCCATAACGCTGTTTTCCGCCATAGCGTTGCAGGTCAATATGAACAACAGGATGCTGGCGCATGGCAAAACTTAATTGCAGGAGAATAGAGGTTTTGCCAGATTTGCGTAAGCCAAAGAGTCCAATCCCTTGGTTGCGACGCAGTTCTTCTTCCAAACGATTGAGCAGTTCGACACGACCAAAAAACGAGAGAGTATCGCCAATAGCATTTCGATCATCAAATAAGTCAGCACCGGGTAAATAACGATCTGTATATTGGGCTAAAAGTCCCGAAGCTGTGCTACTATTTAATAACGCCTGTTCAATCGCCGCCAAAGGAATCGGAATCAGGATAAAATGGTCGCGTAGTCTAACTTCCGCCATCCGCATTCGGAATAAGGTATCTGGCGGTTCTCGATACAACAGGATACCTGCTTTTTGTTGAGAATTTCCCCTTAATTGGCTGGATTGTTTGACTAACTCCGTTACGTCTTCGGCAACAGGTTGGTCAAGGGTTAGCATGATTGGTAAAGGCGTATAAGATTTCAATCTACCTGGAATCGAAGTAAGTTTGAGACAACGTTTCCCTTGACGGCTGGTGGTTGCACCTGTGTGTTGGAAGAATTGCTGGACTTGTGAGCGAAAGTAATCAAATCTTTCTTTCTGTTCTCTAGATTGGACAAGAACTCGACTGAACCGTAAGATTAAGTCAGGGCGACGCCAAATAATTATACCACCGATGATTGATAGGGAGGCGAGAGTGATAAAGATTATATGAAAGACTTGAGATCGAATGCGATCGCGCCGTTCAGCGTTTAGAATAGTTAGAGAGTCTCGTATCGTTTCAATGTCTTCTGGTTTAAACCCTGCTTGAATTGGATTGATGTTAGTCTCAATATTTGGGAAAGAATTGATACGATTTTGAGCCTGTTCTAAATCAGAGATAGTTTGCACTAAATCAGACATGGATAGACGCTCTACCTTATCT
>CAZNNK010000322.1:0-7403 GCA_964574085.1 uncultured Coleofasciculus sp. | reverse complement strand
GGAGATGAGGGAGATGGGGGAGATGAGGGAGATGGGGGAGATGAGGGAGATGGGGAAGATGAGGAAGTCTTGTTCCAGAGTGATGACAGAAGCGTCTGTGTGTAGGGGCGGGTTTAGGGACTAATATTGATTGTTATCCCTAGCTTGGCTGCAAAACCCGCCCCGATCAAATGACATAAGACCAATGATAAATGACAGATAAATGAGATTAAAAGACTGTTGAAGTCCAGCTTCCGTGCAATCCGTAAGGAATATGGTGCAACAGATGCAGTCGGGCGATCGCACCTTGGCTCAAATCTCGACTGTCTAAAATCACCACATCAGATCGATGGTGACTCGAATCATACACCAACGTCAACACCCAACCCTGATCGTCTCGCTTCGCGTCAGGATGGGGAACAAAAATCGGTTCGCTGACAAAGCCGTGGGGGGCTGCACTCCAAACCTGTTCTTCACCTGTGGTGACATCAAACTTAGCGATCGCTTGCAGTGGAGCATTTCCTGTGGGATTATGAGTCACTCCCATGTACACATAACGGTAAGGGCGTCCAACGTGATCGGGATGAACACAGGGAAACTCACAGGAACGTGCTGATAATCGCTGCCGTTGTACCGTAGAATCCGCTAAATTAAGTGTAAACCGAAATAGTTGTCCCGGCGCGATCGCATCAAAATCTACATCCCGGTAATCTATCTCTGAGTCCACTTGAGTTAACGACTCATAGCAGATAGAATCCACACAAATCTGATCCCCTTGTTCAAAGGCATTGGCATGGTGAAAGATAAACCCAGCTTCAGATTCCAGCACTTGCATCGGTTTATTGCCATGACGCGGAATTACTAAAATCCGAGTTGGTGCGTTGGGTTTAAAGTCTACACATTGACCCGCCCCTTTTAATCCCAGGAGGAAGGGAACGGGATTATAGGTGACAGGATTTTGGAAAAAGATGCAGTAATTCGGCGTAATCACAAAGTCATGGATAAAAGCAAAACCCGAAACCGTGTGACATTGACCCCGTTTCAATTTCCCGGCTGCATCCAGTTCATAAATAGTGATTTTGGTGGAAAAACCCGGTTTAATCGCAAAATTCACCAAGCAAGGCGCACCCCCATCTTGGTTACAGCTTGGGTCAATCCAAGGATGGGCGCCAAACGCTTCGCCCTCTGCCAAAATGCCATCTAGAGTGTCTTTCCCGATGGTGTCTAAGGTTTTGGGGTCTAACCGATAGGGTTCCGCCGCTTCCCAAAGGGCTAATAATTTACCACCCCAGTAAATCACATTCGTGTTAGCGATATTTTTGATATCAATATCAAATGCATTCGCCAGCCAGCCTCCGGGCTTCTGCGTACCAAAAACACCGCGATACAGCATTTTTCCGGCGTCTTGTTCTTTGAGGAAGCCTTCAGTCCGGACAAAGCGATTGCGGAAATAAGCACGACCTTGATCAAAGGCGATCGCACAAATCATACCATCCCCATCAAAGGGGTGATGCAGGGGCTGACCATGGATATCGAGTAAACCTGGACCATTGCGAAACAACGTGCCATTTAGCGCTGGCGGAATTTCTCCTTCAATGTCCTCAATCCAGTAATCGTATTCATTTGGCTGGGATTGATACCCCCGTTTCCATCCTTCGCGGTCATAAGACAGTGAAGACTTCGATTCTAAAACTCGTTCTGTTGCAATCATCGTTTATTTCCTCGTTATTTAATCGTGTTTGTAGTAGGCGCTTTAGCGCATCTAACCAGAGGACTTTAGTCCTCACTACTGACGAATGACAAATTTATGACTCTTCCACAGGCTTTTGACCCATGCGAGTCCGGATAAACTCTGGCACAACATCGGGTAGGAACGGCTGTTCGGAGAGAGAACCCGACGTATGATGTTCAAATATTTCTGCTGGCGGTAATGATTTAGACTCGGTTTCGCCTTTAATTTCAGTTTGCGGATCAGCCGCAGGTAACCACCCTAAGAAGGGCAAGGGCAATAAGCTAGAGAGGTTGGTAATCGTCAGTAATAACCACAGCCGATCAAAGTTATGTTCTGTCACCCCTAGCCAATGGGTTAATAACGCCCCCAATTCGTGAGATAGTAATCCCGATAAATTCCATATCGACATCAGCAGGGCAAATAAAGTGGCTTCCACTCCCGACGGGCAAAGTCTGGCTGAAAGCACAAGTACAGGCATAAACGTAATCTGTCCAATCACCGTCAGAATCAGACTGTCACCTAAACTAAACCAGTGATCATCAATGCCTAACGCCCGATTCGCATGGGTGACGAGGATGAGAGTCGTCATCCCTAAAACAGCCGACAGGACAGTTGTCCATCCCATAATCGTGCGGAAAGGGATACCCTTTAAAAAGCGTTGAAAGACCCAAACCCCCGCCAGAGACGCCAAACTGGTAACTAAACGCACTCGTCCTAAAAATTCCGGTTCAAATCCAAGTTCATTGGTGGAGAAGAAGAAAAAGGCTGAATCGGCGGTAGGTGTGGCTTGCCAGAGAAAGATAAACGCGGTGGGTAGCCATATCGCTTTTTGAGTCACCGCATGACGCAGTTGCTTAATCTGGTTAGTGACAGTGGCGGTGTTGATCCCCGAACTAACAGATTCTTCAGCAATTAACCACGCCACACCAGAAACCAGTAGGGGAAAGGTGGCGGTAATGCCAAAAACGGTTTGGGTGTTGAACGCCTCCAGCAGCCAACCACTCAGATATGCCGTAATTACTCCTCCTATAGCAGAGGTTCCCCACGTCAGGGATTGCAGGGAACCGGAGTTGCTGAGGGATTCCCGCCTTGCCCGTTCCACCACCAGCGAATCTACGATGACATCACTAATCGCGACAGAGAGGGAACTTAGGAGAATAGCAAGGGTTGCCGCCCAAGCGGTATCAACTACCGTTGCCAAACTCAACCAGGCGACTGTTCCCATCAATCCCGACAAGACTAAATAAGGGCGGCGGCGATAGCCAAATACGGGGAGTCCGTCGGACAGAAAGCCAAATAGGGGCTTAATTACCCAAGGTAAGGCAGCAATCCCGATTAGCGCCGAGACTTGGGCGGGACTCAACCCCAGTTCGTCTTTGAGGAAGAAGCTAATCGCTAAACGGGCTAGCCCCAGGATACCCTGGACAAAATAGACGATGAGGATGGCAATCAACTCCGGTGTGGGTTCATTGCCAAAAAAGACTTTATCTTTAACGGCTTGTTTAAAGCGATCAAAGCCAGAGGCGGACACAATCATGAACTTTTTTTAAGATTTATCTCTTTTTATATATTACACACCACTCCGATGTAGAGACGCGCTATGGCGCGTTTGTTAGATGTTGGGCATGACTGGATGCGGTTATGATCGTTAGAAAACTGGCGATCGCATAAACGAGTTGGACGTGGGCAATGGAGCATGAATTTTACGAGCGCGGACGACAGAAGGCGCAACAAGGCGATTTAGAGGGAGCAATTCAGGATTTTGAGCAAGCGTTGCAGATTAATCCGGAATTTGCCGAGGCTTACTATAAACGGGGATTGGCTCGTTTTGATTTAGGGGATTGCCAAGGTGCGATCGCGGATTATTCTCAGGCGCTACAGGTGAATCCTGAACATCTGGATAGTTATTTGGGGCGTAGTTTGGCTCATTTGGCGCAGGGAGAGGCTCAAGCTTCCCTGGAGAATGCTCAACAGGTTCTCCAGATCGATGGGAATCAGGGGGCGGCGTATAAGCTACAAGGGACAGCCTACCGTCGGTTGGGGAAAACCAAAGAGGCGATCGCATCCTTTAAACAAGCGGCTAAACTGTATCTAGACCAGAAAGACAAAGACAATTGCCAGAGTTGCCTAGAGAGTATCAAGCAAATTCAGGCAGCGCAAATCCAGGCGGCGAGTGCGGCGGAAACGCAAAAGTATTTGACTCAAGTTATCAACAAGCTACAACGAGGAAAGCATCGGGAAGCCTTAGAAGATTGTCAGTGGCTATTGCACGTTGCGCCCAACGATGCGAGAGCCTATTGTTATCGGGGAATTATTCGCAGCAAATTGGGGAATTTAAAAGGCGCGATGGAAGATCTTGGTCGAGCCATGCAGCTTGATCCCAATGATATCCAAGTGCGTCACTATCGGGGGCGGGTTCGCATTGAACTGGGGGACTATCGGGGTGCGATCGCGGATTTTACCCAGTTACTTGAGTTACAACCCGACAATTCCCAATTTTACGTTTGTCGAGGTCAAGCTTACTCGAAACTGGGCGACTATCGCCAAGGAATTGAGGACTATTCGCGAGGGTTAACGATTCAACCGAATGATCCGCAAATTTATTATCATCGGGCGGCGGCGCGTGCGGATTTTCAAGATTATCAAGGTGCGGCGGATGATTATCAGCAAGCGGCGAATCTGTATTTTGAGAAACAGGATTGGCAGAAGTATCATCAGGCATTAAATCAGCAGAAGCAGCAAGTGGCGAAAGCTGAAGCTGAGATTAAAAAACGCTCGGCTCAATTGAATCGGAAAGACATCTTTATCAATCAAGAACGACAAATTCGATTCAATGCGCGGGTAGATCGAAACTTACAGGAACAACTCCTGCGAATGGTCGGTGGATACTGGGATGTGGCGGTGCGTTTGATTGAGTTAGCTAAGAAAAAATATCCGGGGATGCCAGAGAATTGGTATTTGCAAAAAGTAATCGATGATTTAGAGCGCGATCGCTAAATTCAATGTCTCCACGAAATCCCTTTTCATCGATAAATGGTTCAGACTATTTGAGTCTGTCCGTTCGCGTATTTGCCACCCAGATTTTATTTGATATACTTTAGCAGTAGCGTTTCCGAGAGCCTTATGTCTCAACAGTTAACGATTCATAAATTTGGTCTTATTTCAGATATCCATATCGACCTGAAAGATTTACTTGTTTTCATTGGTTCACAAGCAAGTGGCAAAAGCACAGTTAGTAAAGCTATTTTCTTTTTTAAGTCTTTAAGAGATGATTTAACAAGTTATTTATACCAATGTTACAGTCAGCATCAATTTGAAGAACAGATCACCAATTTTGCTAAACGTTCAAAACAGAAGTTTATCAAAATTTATGGCTCTGTATTGCATTTTCCGGAGATGGAGCTAACGTATCACTATGGAAATGGCATGGAAGTTAGTATTCGTAATTCTTCAGAGCATCGGTTCACAGATATTATCTTTGATGATCAGTTTCAACAAAAGTTTTGTGAGCTAGTCACTCGATCACGTCAGTTACATGATGAGTTACAGCAGAAATCCCTAAAATTTTCTTCTTCCCGAGAAATCAGTGCGATTAAGGCTCAAGAAGCCACTTTATTTGAAACTATCACAGATGAAGTTAATCAGCTCTTTAATGATGAACGAGATCTATTATTCTTGCCCGCTGGTCGCAGTCTGATAACTACATTATCTCAGCAGCGTTACAACATTGACATGGGAGATTATTTTACCGCTAGTGAACTTGATTCAGAAGCAGGTAGCTTAATAAAATTAGACTATTTGATGCAGAATTTTATTAATCGAATTGATAATGCTAAATCCTTGTTTAATCAAATCTCTCTAGATTCTTTCATTAAAAATGAACTTGATCAAGCGAGGAATCCTGACACTGAGCAAATAATCCGACTCGCTCAAAAGTTAGTGAACTCAATCTTGAAAGGATCTTACCGATATCAAAATGGTACAGAGTGGATCGATTTTGGTAATAATCAAAGCACGTTAATTAATTTTGCGTCTTCAGGACGTAGTGTGCTAAACTATCAGTTTCAATGAATCGGAAAGCTTGCCACACAAGGACTGTAGCTTTTAACCGCCTCAAAACAAATTGAAATTCGGGTAAAAATGGTTAAAGCTATTGCTATCCAATATTCTGGCAAATCAAACTAACAATTTAGCACACTAACTACGGAAGACCCGAAAATTACGACTCAAGAAAATAAGCGAAAATATATTATTAATAACCCAGCGGGCAAACAAGTGTGCATAATGGTGATTTTTCCTATAGTTCTAGACAATATGAGAATGATACAATTTGAAAAATTTTTTTATCCTGGTATAGAATTGACTATCTTCAAAAAATTTACCACACCCAATTTTTATATAACCGTAAGGGAAAGGTATTCTCACTATATCTATATAACTAAAAATAAATATCATGCTACTTAAGCGTTTGTAGTAAGCATTGGACTCGCTTGAGGCACTAAAGTGCCTACTACAAACTGTGGCATAATGCGGTAAGGGCTATGCTGCCATAGTCAGTTGGACAACGTGAAGGCATCTTCGGGTTTGAGTAATCTCTCCATTGCTGTCCAGCGGCTTCCGAGAAGCTTAGAGATTTATGCCTATGATTTTTCGCATCCCTCGAACGGTTAGTACGGCGTTACCCGATTTGGCACATCTGCGAGTCGTGGGCTTTTCGACCATTGCTGTGATCATTACCCTTCTGGGCGTGCGACATTTGGGTGGGCTGGAACCGCTAGAACTGGCGGCGTATGATCAGTTTGTCCGCTTACGACCTCTGGAAACTGAACCTGATCCTCGAATATTGGTTGTCGCGATTACAGAACAAGACCTAGAAAATCAAAAGCAGTGGCCCCTCTCCGATCAGGTTTTAGCCCAAGTATTACAGCGATTGCAAGCCGCTAACCCCGCCGTTATTGGTTTGGATTTGTATCGCAATCTTCCTGTGGAACCGGGTCATCAGCAGTTCGTGAAACAACTGCAACAACCGAATTTAATTGCAATTCAGAATATTGATATCCGCGCCGGAACACCACCGCCGCCAGACGTATCGCCAGAACGTATTGGTTTTAATGATATACCTCTTGACCCGGATGATGTGGTTCGCCGCAATTTGTATTTAGCGGAGAATGAAAGCGGTGTACTGTTTTCATTTCCCCTACTTTTGGCACTCGCTTATCTAGAACCCCGTGGGATTGAACTACAACCCAGTCCCAATAACCCAGACATTCCTCAGCTTGGTGAGGCTACGTTGTCACCCTTAACGGAAGATGCAGGAGGATATCAAAAGGGAGATGTGGGCGGGTTCCAAGTTTTACTGAATTATCGCTCTCCTAACCAGGCGGCGCGACACGTCTCCTTGACTGATGTTTTAGATGGAAGGGTTGATCCGAGTTGGATACAGGACAAAATTGTGATTATTGGTTCCACTGCACCCAGTCTCAAAGACTTATTTGCCACACCCTTTAGTCCCGCCTTGGACAAAAACGCGAAAATGCCTGGGGTGTTAATGCAGGCTCAAATGGTCAGTCAATTTCTAGATGCGGCGACGGGTGAACGTCCTTTATTCTGGTTTTGGTCAGAACTGGAGGAAATCTGGTGGAGTATTGGCTGGATTGCGTGCGGGGGGAGAGTGGGGCGGGAGACGGATCAT
>CAZNNK010000321.1:0-7435 GCA_964574085.1 uncultured Coleofasciculus sp. | reverse complement strand
CATCTAGATAAATTCTGTAACTTTCACTCATATTAACCTTGTCCTCCCAGTTAATAGTTCTTTGCTGCCTGGCTGGTAGCAGAACTTAAGAAACGTGGAGTACAAGTAGATATTGGCAAGCAATGGTTAAAAGAACGTCAACTCTTACCTCTACTGGACGGATTAGATGAACTTAAATCTGAGCGACGTGAACCATGCATAAAGGCAATTAATGAGTTTATTAAAGAGTATCATCCACAACATTTTGTTGTCTGTAGTCGATTAGAAGAATATGAAAACTGTTCATGTAAATTGGATTTATATGAAGCGATCGAAATACTCCCTCTGACAGAAGAACAGATTCAAGAATATTTAATACGGGTAGAATGTTCACAATTTTGGCAAATTTTACGAGTTGACCATAACTTATTAAAGGTAGCCAAAATACCATTGTTCCTACACATTATTACTTGGGCATATGAACAAATATCATTAGAAGAATGGCAAAAACTTGATTCAAATCGATCTCGTTATCGCTACTTATTTGATGCCTATGTAGAAAAAATGTTCAAACGGGTTATTAGTCATCGGTGGTATAAGAAAAAGAGCCTAATCCGGAACAGACTCAATATTGGCTAAAGTGGTTAGCGGAGAAACTCAATCAAGAGGATAAAACAGAATTTTTAATTGAAAAAATGCAGCCAAATTGGTTAGAAAAATCAACTCAACAATGGCTATATTATAATATACTAGGTGGCTTAATGACTGGCTTGGTAGTTGAGCTAACGGGTGGGTTAATAGCAGGATTGATGGGATTTTCGTTAACTCTAGACTTATTTATTGCCTTATTTAGTGGGTTAGTTTGGTGGATAGGATTAGTGGTCATAGGGTCAAGTGAGGAGATAAAGCTGGAAGGTAATTACAAATGGTCTTTATTTTGGCAAACAATAAAAAATCTAACAATTATTGGATTAAGTGGTGGTTTAGTAATTGGAGTTGGACTTGAATTCACCCGCTATTTTTTAAATTTACCGACACCTGGAATAATTATTATTCTAATCTATAGTGCAATTTTTGGAATATTTGTTGGAATAGTTAATGGAATTATCACGATTTTTTTTACACCTAAACCTGACATTGATGTCGAAGTGAGCAAGTCTCCTAATCAAGAAATATTCAAAGCCGCAAAAATTGCGACAATTGTTTGGATAATAGGGGTTCCAATCACTATGATATTTTCTTGGCTATTAACCCTGATGCCAAATAACATACCAGGACTTCTACTTTCACCACTGTTAGGGGTAGTTGTAATATCTGCTGGCGGCTTTGCTTGTATTCAACACTTTACGCTACGTATTATTTGTTGGTCTAGGGGATATAGCCCTTGGAATTATTGTCGTTTCCTTGAATATGCCACGGAACGCCTATTTTTGCAGCGAGTTGGAGGACAATATCGTTTTGTTCATAACCTACTGCAAGAATATTTCACAGAGTTACAGTTATCTCCTCAAAGATTAAAGCCATCAAATATTTTTTATGGAAAAAATATTATGGTTGTTTTAACTTTCATAATCCTGGTTATTTTTATCGTTTTTATACCTTTTATTTTACCTGATGCTACCCAATTTAGCTCCCAAGCGATGATGCCGACTATTCAAAAGAATGATCGATTATTTTTTGGTAGAGATGTAGAAAGGTCACAGTTGCATCAAAGAGGGGATATTATTTGGTTTAGCGTAACCGAAACAATGAGAAAGAAAGGAGCCAAATATCAGATATACTTTAGGCGTATTGTTGGACTTCCAGGAGAACAAGTTGAAAGCCAAAAAGGATTGGTTTATATTGATGATAAAGTTTTACATGAAAATTATATTAATGAACCAGGAACCTACGAACATGAATTAGTCCAAGTACCAGCCGATTCCTATTTCTTTTTGGGTGATAATCGTAACTATTGCGAGTCCGATTTTGGAGACTTAGTTCCTCAAGACGATATTAAGGGTTCGGTAATTTTCCGCTACTAGCCCCCCAATCGAATGGGAAAGATTGACTAGCAGATAGGCGATCGCAGCCAAGGAAGCGCTAGAGATAAAACTTACCTGATTGCCCTCGGTTATTTCAATCTCGTAGTCATGTTTTGAACTTTAGACAAAAAAATAAATGTGCGTACAAAACGAATTGAAATATGGAAGAAATGCCTAAAGCCTCGCTCGCGTAAGCTGTTCGGCATTTAAACCTTAATGTCAATAATGACGCAATCCTTGTAGTGCGTTAAGCGAAGCCATGCCGCAGGCTTTGCATCTTGCTCGCTACTAATACCCAATTTAAATGCGTGACAGCTTATTAAGTTATTAATTATCTCCTCTCTCTAATTCTTTGCAAATCTTGCCAAAATTCCTCCCGCGTTACAGAATCAAGGATTTCTCCTCTTTCTTGAGTATAGTTACCATTTCCCCATCCCATTTGTTGCAAAAAGCGAATCGTATCCACTTGCCCCAAATGGCTAACCAAAATCTGATAACCCTTTTCTCTTAACTCCAATGGTGTCATAATTAATTTCTCCTTTTACTTAGGATTGCCATAAATTTATCAACCAAATAACAGGATTGCTTACTGCTACTTTTAAAGCGTCTTGATGTCGGATAGCATTTCTGAGTAAGCGATCATCAGTAGAGAGAAATATATCAGCCTGAGCCGCCTCTGCACAAGCTAGATGAAACGAATCATACAGTCCAAAACCTAACCCCTCCAATTGTTGCGATCGCAGGTCAATATTTTCGTTAATTTCCTGCGTCACTGTTGCTAATTCCAATAATTCTAATATATAGGCTTTTTTCTCCAGATTACGCATTTTCTCCAGTTCAACTGCGATAGCTTCACTTTCAATCAGTTGCCACTGCCTTGCACGGATTCGCTCCATAATTTTACAGAAGTTAATCTTGTAAGAATAGCGCGTTGGCGAAGCCTGCTGAAGAAGCAACGTATCACGCTATTGTTGCCAATAGACAAAAAATCGGTTTAAACCCCTACTAATATCATGTCCGGTCAACCCCCCCTGAATAAAAATGCCTGAAACCATGCAATCGGTAAAGTTAAGGAGATTATGCCTAACTATTAAGGTTAATTTTATTGAATATATGAACGTTAGCAAAACTAATTTTAAGGAAGCCTTAATTCGGGAATATCACAGACAATTGCAGTCTTCGTCCACAAAGAAGATAGAATACCCAGATGGACCCGTATCCCTACGTTCTCAGTTCTATGTAGAACGCCCTCCCATTGAAACCGATTGTTACCAAACGATTTTGCAACCGGGGGCGCTGATTCGGATTAAAGCGCCGCGTAAGATGGGAAAAACATCTCTCCTAGATAGAATTATTGAGTATGCTGAGACGCAAGGGTATCGTACTGTTCGTTTAAATCTGCGACAAATCGAACAGGCAAAATTTAGTGACTTGGATAAATTCCTGCGCTGCTTTTGTGCCTGTATTAGCGATAAATTATCCCCGGCGGCGGTACTGTCTGATTATTGGAATGAAGACCGAGGCAGTATGCTTAGTTGTACTCGCTATTTTGAAGTCCTTTTAGCCCAAGCAGAAAGTCCCTTGGTTTTAGCCCTGGATGAAGTAGACCGAGTATTCCAATATCCCGATATTGCCATGCACTTCTTCCCCCTTATCCGCAGTTGGCATGAAGAAGCCAATAATCTAGAACTGTGGGAACAACTGCGCTTAGTGGTGGTTCATAGCACGGAAGATTATGGCTCATTAGATATTAATCAATCGCCATTTAATGTGGGCTTACCCGTGCCATTAGCGGAGTGGACATCTCAACAAGTGGAAGACTTGGCACAGCGTCATCTTCTAGATTGGAATTTGAAAATTGGTAGTGAAGGGCTTGTACCGTTACTGGCAAAGGTAGGCGGACATCCTTTTTTAGTGCGGTTGGCACTTTATAAACTGGCGACTGAACAGATTACATTGGATGAGTTATTACAAGATGCGGCGACAGATGCGGGAATCTATAGTCAACATTTACGCCATCATCTAGCTACGTTGAAAAAGCATCCAGAACTTGCCAATGCCCTGGGACAGGTGGTGAATGCAACTGAACCTGTGCTACTAGATACGATGCAGGCATATAAGTTACATAGTATGGGTTTGATTGAACAGCAAGGTAATCAGGTTACACCGCGATGTCAATTATATCGGCAGTATTTTCGAGAACATTTGAATTAGTTATTTTTCGATTATGAGTGTATTAAGCCGAACAGAAAATTATTATAAAATCGGCGGCAGCTTAAAGTATCAACACCCCACCTATGTGAAACGCCAAGCTGATGATGAACTGTATGATGGCTTGAAACAGGGAGAATATTGCTACGTGTTGAACTCGCGGCAGATGGGCAAGTCTAGCTTGCGCGTTCGGATGATGAAAATTCTCAAAAGTGAAGGCATCAAATGTGCGTCCCTTGATATGACACGACTGGGGAGTCAAACGCAGCCAGAGGAATGGTATCTGGGTATTGTTTCTGAGTTGGCGAGGAACTTTGGTCTAACGGCGACGTTTGATGATATTGCCTGGTGGCAGCAACATGAAATAATATCCCCGTTACAACGCTTAAATCGGTTTATCGAGGATGTGTTGCTGACTCGCTTGAGCCAACATCTAGTCGTTTTTTTGGACGAAATCGATAGTATTATTAAACTCAACTTTAAAGACGACTTTTTTGCCTTTATTCGTGCCTGTTATAACCAACGCGCCGATAATCCGGATTATAATCGCCTCACGTTTTGTTTATTGGGAGTTGCGACGCCGTCTAATTTAATTGATGACAAAAAACGCACGCCATTTAATATCGGGCGATCGATTCAACTTGGCGGCTTTCAATTTGAAGATGCTAAAGCCTCGTTAATTCCTGGGTTTGCCGATAAGGTTGATGAACCAGAAAGGGTATTAAAAGAGATATTAAACTGGACAAGCGGACAACCCTTTCTCACCCAAAAATTATGCTATCTGATTGGCAAACATACTCAAACCCGCACCCCAGATATTGCCCAAATTGTCCATACCCATATACTGGAAAACTGGCAATCTCAGGATGAACCGGAGCATTTACGCACCATTCGCGATCGCCTGCTGAGTAAAGAACAATGGGCAGAGCAGCTACTGGGACTCTATCAGCAGATCTTACAATGGGGAGATGTCATTGCCAATGACCGTCCCGAACAGATGGAATTGCGCCTGAGTGGGATAGCCGTGAAGCAACGGGGTGTCTTAAGAGTCTACAACCGGATTTATCAGGCAGTATTTAACCAAGAGTGGGTCAATGACCAATTAGCCAACCTGCGACCTTACTCCGCCGCCATCAGTGCTTGGTTAGCCTCCCATAAACAGGATGACTCTCGACTGTTACGGGGACAGGCGTTAGCCGAAGCCCTCATCTGGAAAGCCGGGAAAAACTTAAGTCATGAAGATGAACAGTTCATCGACGCTAGCCAGGAACTGGCTCTTGCCAATCAACTTAAGGAGTTGAAACTTGTCCAATTAGAAGCCCAAATTGCCCAGGAAAAATTGGTGCAAACTCAACGGGAGATACGTCAAGGGCGGATTCGGTCAGCGGTGGCGTGGATATTGGTGATTACCGTGGCGACAGGAACGGGTGTTTATGTGCTAGAGCAACTCAACCAGGCTCAAACAGAATCCTTAGAAGAGCAAATTCAACAGGCGGGAGAGACAGCCCGACAACGGTTTGAGTCAGAGCAACTTCAGGCATTACGGCAAGCGATGGAAGTGGGGCAAACCTTGATCACGTCCTTTGGTGAACGTCCTCTGGCGAACTAGCCCCGATGGACAGTTTTTGGGCACCGCTTCGATGGATGGTACGGCTCGTCTGTGGGATGGGCAAGGAAATGTGGTGCAAGAATTAAACGGACATCGCGGTTTAGTCACCGGTGTCGCCATGAGTCCTGATGGTCAACTCATTGTCACTGCGTCATCTGAGGGTATTGCCCGCCTGTGGAGGCGATCGCCGAATCAGCCATTGCAAGGACATCAAGATGGTGTCACCCATGTCACCTTTAGCCCGGATGGGCAGTTGTTGGGGACGGCTTCATCCGATGGTACGGCTCGCCTCTGGACTCAGCAAGGGCAATCCATTGGGGAATTAAAGGGACATCAAGGCAGTGTCACCCATATCACCTTTAGTCCAGATCAGCAGAGGATTGCCACTGCTTCCTCCGATGGCACTGTCCACTTATGGAACCTCCAGGGTCAACCACTCAGACGCTTACACAACCCTTCCGGCGGTGTGGCACAAGTGGCATTTAGTCCCGATGGACAACTCATCGCTACCGCTTCATCGGATGGTATTACCCGCTTATGGGATCTGCAAGGGAACCTCGTCCAAGCATTGAAAGGACATCAGGGATGGGTGAGAAGTCTCGCCTTTAGTCCCGATGGAACCCAGATTGTCACCGCTTCCTCGGATCGCACGGCTCGCCTCTGGGACTTGCAAGGTCATTTCCTCCAAGCATTAAAAGGACATCAGGGATGGGTCAAAAGTGTTGCGTTTAGTCCCAATGGACAGCGTATTGCTACGGCTTCCATTGATGGCATGGTTCGCCTTTGGGATAGTCAGGGAAACCTGGTCAAAGACTTCAACCAGCATCCCAGTGGTGTAACCCATGTCGCCTTTAGTCCCGACGGCACCCAGATTGCCACGGCTTCATCGGATGGTACTGCCCGTTTATGGGATTTACAGGGAAACCTGGTTCAAGAAATTAAAGGACATCAAGGTGCTGTCGTGAGCGTTGCTTTTAGTCCAGATGGGACACAAATTGCCACGGCTTCATCGGATGGTACTGCCCGGATCTGGCAGGTTGAAGGGTTAGGTGAATTGCTCGCCAGAGGGTGTACCTGGTTGCAAGATTACTTGGCGACTCATCCCGAAGCACGAGAGGAACTCCAGGTTTGTGATTTTAGGGAACGGGGAACAGAGAAGAGGGAATAGAGAGAACATAATAACCAGAATGACAGCTTATGGCTTTGGGCGATCCGCACGACATTTATTGTCTAGGGGCTTATCGCTCCTCCAGCCAACTTGACAAGTCTTCCAGACTGTTGAAATCCAAAATAGCCTCTGTTAAAGTCTCCAACTCTGATAAAGACAAGTCTTCCACTTGGGCGCTTAGTTCTGCCGGAATTTCGCCAAAACGTTTTTTAAGTTGACGCATTACTAGAGCTATAGTTTGTTGAATACGTCCTTCTTGACGTCCTTCTTGACGTCCTTCTTGACGTCCTTTCTCTTCAGCATAGGCTAGCCGCCCTTTCTCGTCTTGTAACATCATTCCTCGCCTATCTACTATTTCAAATTCTTCGACTGTCATGTTGGCTTGACTAGCTAGATTTAAGGCGAGTTCTATCTCTGACACTTCTCCTAACGTATCGGGAATAT
>CAZNNK010000320.1:0-7438 GCA_964574085.1 uncultured Coleofasciculus sp. | reverse complement strand
TTACTATCTCCCCGTTCCAATCCTTTCCAGGTAATTATACTCTTGGCAATATTCGGATTATCACCGACAATCCCACTATTATCGGTCGATGTCCTCCATACTGTTATCAGATCAGAGAATCGGTAAATATCTTAGATGATAGTGTGGTCAATAATTCCCCGGTTTTCAATTCGGTTTTAGCAATCGAAGGGTCATTCACCAATCAATATGAAAACTATTGGAAACTCAGCGATACGCCAATTATTACTCTGGCAAAAAGCCAAGCTATTCTACAAAGAATTGAACAGGCGACTGGGGTGAAACCGGCTCTGATTTATGCGGTGTTTGTGCCAAAAAATGGTGTTGGAGATGATAGTAGGAGAGTGGAAGTTGAGACGAGAAAACGCAGAGGTTCGCAGAGGGAAGCGCAGAGGTTCGCAGAGGGGGTTGGTGGTTGGGAGTCTATAGTTTTGGCTGAGGAGATGTGGGAAGATACGGATAAATTGGAGTTGATTTTGGTTACGGCTGAAGGGGAACCAATTCGATATACTGTACCGGGGGCGACTCGGGAAAGGGTGATGGAAATGGTACAAATATTCCGTCGTGCGGTTACGGATACTCGTATTCCTCGTCCTTTTCTTCCTAGCGCTCAGCAGTTGTATCAGTGGTTAATTGCTCCGTTGGAGGAGGAGTTACAAAAGAGGGAGATTAATAATCTGGCGTTTATTATGGATCAGGGTTTGCGTTCTTTACCTGTGGCGGCGCTCCATGATGGGAATGGCTTTATTATTGAACGCTATAGTATTGGGTTTATGCCGTCTTTATCGCTAACGGATACTCGTTATGTGGATGTGAGTGATTTACAGGTTTTGGCAATGGGGGCGTCTGAATTTACAGAGCAAAATCCCTTACCTGCTGTGCCAGTAGAATTATCCGCGATCGCAGATAAATTATGGCAAGGTGAATCCTTCCTTAATTATACGTTTACTCCCGCCAATCTTAAAGCAGCACGGGCGTCTCAACCCTTTGGTATTGTGCATTTAGCAACCCATGGTGAATTTAAACCAGGTCAACCGGAAAATTCCTATATCCAGTTTTGGAATACGAGATTATCCTTGGATCAAATTCGCCAACTTGGATTGCATAATCCACCCGTAGAACTAATGGTATTAAGTGCTTGTCGAACCGCATTAGGAAATGAAGAGGCGGAGTTAGGATTTACCGGATTAGCGGTACAAGCGGGGGTAAAATCAGCGTTAGGAAGTCTCTGGTATGTCAGTGATGAGGGGACATTGGGATTAATGACTACGTTTTATCAAAACTTAAAGCAAGTCCCGATTAAAGCTGAAGCACTGCGACAAACCCAATTAGCGATGATTCAGGGTCAGGTGAGGATTGAAAATGGGCAATTGATCACTCCAGATGGGACGATTGATTTACCTGAAGAATTAGCTGGAATTGAGGATAAGGCGTTTACTCATCCTTATTTTTGGAGTGCATTTACATTAGTGGGAAGTCCTTGGTAAGGGTGTAGAGACGCGCCATGGCGCGTCTCTACTTTCGTTTGGTTATTGATGATAACGTTTGTGCAAAACCCGCCCTGACTAAGCGTTGACTCCCTCGGCTGTGTGTACCGGATAAGTTGGGTTTCGTTCCTCAACCCAACCTACTTGCGTTGAAATGTACCCACCCCCACCACTACTCAACTGGATGCTGACGAAATTTCCAGAAGCGCCACAAAAGAGCGATCGCCAAAATTATAGCGGGTGTGAGTACGGCAATCAGGGCGTTCCCGGACGTTGCCGGAATAGGGGGTAAACTAGGACTGGCGTACTTGATCAGCAGGGAAATGCCAAGGGAGAGAATTAAGACTTTGACAATGAAATTGAATTGAATACCCATAAGTTTTTGTGTCACCCGGTATGCGGTTGTGATATTATTCCCTTTTTTAGCACTCATGAGCAATGATCAAATTCACACCTGATAAGCTTTTTGGGCTTTAAACACTATGAATCAAGTTGACCCATTGGACAATCAAAACCTCCAACGTTTACAGCTATTTGCCTACCTGCTGCCTGTGATCGGGTTTTTTCCGGCACTGTGGACACTCTACCGTCGTCAAGGAACACGAGAACAGCAAGCCGTGAGTCGCCTGTCCATTACCTTGGCTTTTGCTTGGCTAGTAGGCTACATTTTATTATTGTCAGGGGCGCAGCTCACGGAGTTTTGGAGCTTCCGCCTGTTATTTATGAATACCATGCTCACCTCTGGATATTTTTTAGCCAGTGTTTGGCTCATGGTGCGCTTGTGGCAAGGGAAGTTACCCCGTCTCCCTGGGATTAGCCAGGTTGCGGAAGGAAAAGTGCGAAAGCATCTGTCCGAGTAAACGATTTCAGCGTTTGGGTTGTCCGGTTATAGGAAAATGGTGACGGGCTTTTTGCCTGAAGTTGATCAACTGCTCTCATCTTTTGCCGTATTTGCCTGGTTTTACCCCAAACGGTGAGAAAACCTGATATGAGTGTTTTTGTCAAACCCTCTAAATCAGACTCAGGGTAAGTAATGAGGGCATCGGCGTGTATCATCTGCCCAAACCCATCCTGATCGCTTATGTGTGTGTGAGGAAACCAAGTGTCAGCTCGAAAAACCTACGAACAACCCCGCCCAGGACAGAAAAAGAGGAGTCAACCGCCGAAAAAGAAACCGACTAAAGCTAAACGCGGACATTGGCTTTGGCTGTGGTTAGGCTTTACTGGCGTCGCCATGTTATCCGCAACAGCCGGGGCAATGCTTGCTGTTTCGCTATCGAGTATGCCTTTACTGCAAAGCCAACTGAGTGATGATGAGGCAGCCGTCTTTAGCGAAAAAGGCAGTATTACTCGCAATAGTATGCGACTGCCAGAATTAACCCGACCTGTCAATATATTAATTTTGGGAACGAAGGTTCTCACCTCTGACTTGGATGAACCCACAGAGGAGGACTTAGGCTACCATGCACTGGTCAATTCCTTTGATGGGCATTCCGATACCATGCTGTTGGTTCGGTTTGACCCCAACAACCAAAAATTAAATGTTCTCTCCATTCCCCGCGATACCAAAACCTACGTTGAAGGGTATGGTTTGATTAAAATCAACGCGGCGAATTACTATGGTGGACCCGCATTAACGGCAAAAGCAGCCAGTGATCTCCTCGATGGTGTAGGGATTGACCGTTATGTGCGAGTGAATGTACAAGGTGTGGAAAAGCTTGTGGATGCCTTGGGTGGCGTTACTGTGTATGTTCCCAAGGATATGAAGTATCAAGATGATTCTCAACATCTCTATATCAACCTGAAGCAAGGGAAACAGCATCTGAATGGCGATCAGGCAATGCAATTTTTGCGCTTTCGCTATGACAAATATGGTGATGTTGGTCGAGTACAGCGTCAGCAAATACTGATGCGAGCATTGATAGAGCAAGCACTCAATCCCAAAACCTTAGCCAGATTGCCTAAAATTCTATCGGTGATTCAGTCTCACATTGATACCAACTTAAGTGTTGAAGAATTGGTGGCTCTAATCGGATTTGCTGTCGATAGCAAACGGTCTGATGTACAAATGTTAATGGTTCCGGGGCGGTTTAACGGCACGGGCGAAAGTGAAGTCAGTTACTGGCTACCCAATCACCGCCAGATTCGGCAAATGGTGGCTCAACATTTCGATCAGGGCTACAGCGAATTCTCTGATATTGATCCAGCTTATTTACGGGTGGCGATTCAAGATAGTACCGAGAATCCAGAAGCGGTTCAATCCCTAATCAGTACCCTAACAGAAGCGGGTTATCGGAACAGTTATGTCAGTGAACCTTGGGCAGAACCCCTGCGCGTCACCCGCATCATTGCCCAACAAGGAGACGAAGCCAGCGCTGCGGCTATCCGGGCTGATTTGGGATTTGGTGAGGTGCGGGTTGAGAGTACAGGTTCTCTTGCGTCCGATGTCACCATTCAGTTGGGTCAAGATTGGCTGGAACAGCAGGATTTCTCTTCGGATGAGGGGTTTTTTAATTTCTAAGGAGTGAGGGAACAGGCAATCGGCAATCGGCAATCGGCAATCGGCAATAGTTAAGCAGGTAAGGTAGAGTTTTGAGTTAACTTACTCATCTCCCCCAGCTCCCTCATCTCCCTCATCTCCCCTAGCTCCCAGACGTAGCATGCTACGTCTCTACACTGCTCCCCGAAGCGATCCCCCTTTTTCCGTAAATGTCATGAAATTATGACATTGCGATCCCCGGTAAGCTTGTAAATTCGTCAATTCTTGAAAATTGGCGTCTTGATCCCCTTGACCGTACCTAAGGCTTTTCTGCTACATAGATAAATACAGCGATCCCAAAGAAATACTGATTTGAGTATTTCTGTGATCCCTTAGAGGAAAAATCTAAGTGTTATCGGGAGTAATCCCAACATCAGCCTAAAGAGTAAGTCGTGCGTGAGTTTGTACCTGCCCAAACCAAAGGCAATGCAATGCCTCACCGAGACTGACTGACTCCAAGGCGGTAGGAATCATCAACCTTTATCAAATGCGATGTTGTTAAACCATGATCCCCATTTTTTGATCCATAAGGAAAGATACAACCTACCTTCCTAACCATTGGAGAGCATATTCATGGCAAAAGAACGCCCACCTTTAGAAGAGATGACCTTACGGCAACTGCGTCGAGTTGCCAGTGAGTACGGCATCTCACGGTATAGCCGGATGCGTAAGGCGCAGTTACTGGCAGAAATTCAAAAAATCCAACACACCAAAATCTCGCTCAGTCCAACTAGCACAGTGGAGGCACAACCAGAAGTGGAAGCATCTAAATTTGAACTCGGTCAAGACGATCGCACCGGTGGTGATCTAGCATCTGTAGACGAAGGATTACCTGATTTACCTGCTGGCTATGGAGAAAGTCGGATTGTCCTCATGCCCCGCGATCCCCAATGGGCATATACCTACTGGGATATTCCGAACGAACACAAGGAAGATCTGCGGCGTCAGGGAGGACAGCAATTAGCGCTGCGGATTTATGATGTCACCGATATTAACCTGGAATACCAAAGCGCCCATAGCATTCAGGAATATCCCTGTGACGAATTAGCACGGGAATGGTACTTACCGCTACCCGTTAGCGATCGCGACTACGTAGTGGATATCGGTTATCGTTGTGCCGATGGTCGTTGGTTAATCCTAGCTCGTTCTACACCCGTCCATGTTCCCCCAGTTTATCCCAGTGACTGGATTGAAGACCAATTCATCACCGTTAACTGGGAGGAAGAACTCCAAGGCAAGACGGTATACGAGTTGGTTCCTCCCAGCAAGCGCCAACCGATTACCGCAGATACCGCGCATACCGACAACCCCATCTACGACGAAATCTTTGGCATGGCAAAATCTGCCGAAGCTCAGCGCGTCGCGGGTTCTATGTACGGCTCAATGCAGCATGTTCCTGGATCGATGGCTCCCTCTCAATCCGTCAGTTCCTACATCTTCCCCTCTGGGGTAGGGATGTGGGCTGTACCCACCATGTCTGGCTTAACCATGTCCGGTGTTGGCATGTCCGGAGTCGGGATGGGGATGTCTGCCTCTATGCCACCCATTCGTCCTCGTCAGTTCTGGTTGGTTGCCGATGCTGAATTGATTGTCTACGGTGCAACCGAACCCGATGCCACCGTAACCATTGGCGGACGTCCGATTAAACTGAATCCAGACGGAACCTTCCGCTTCCAGATGTCCTTCCAAGATGGTTTAATCGACTACCCGATCATGGCAGTCGCAGCAGATGGCGAACAAACTCGCTCGATTCAGATGAAATTTACCCGCGAGACGCCCTCACGCAATACCAACACCAAAGAAGAAATGGTTCCCGAATGGCTGTAACGATTACAGGGTGAAGCACAAAGGATAACGAAGAACTATCGTCAATCTTGCCACTTCACACTTCATCCCGAATCTTTCATACTTCTAGAAGTGTCCCCTGACCACTGTCGGGGGATTTTTTTACGAAATTCTCTGGAAAAAACAAGATGACGCCCGAAGAAATTACTATCAAGCTAACAGAACTTTTTAATTCTCAGGCAATTCAACAGGTAGAATCAGGGACGTGGCAGGTGGAAACACCTCAACTGAGAGTGTTAATCCTGCTATCCTCAGACCAGTCTTGGCTAAGAATTTTGGTTCCCATAGCATCAGCTCAAGACGCTCAACCCTTTCTGGAACAACTCCTAGAAGCCAATTTTGATGAAACTCAGGACACTCGCTATGCCCTGAATCAAAATGTGCTTTGGGGCGTCTTTCAACATAAGCGGGAGACGCTTGACCCTGATGATTTTGGTTATGCACTTATACGATTGGTTGCTTTGTGTCAACAGGGGTTAGACTCTAGCTTTGACCAGTTTGTAGACCGTCAAATTCGTCAAATCATTCGAGCGGCAAAGCAGCAAGGGCAATCCTTTGAGACAACCTTGCAAACTCTGGATCGCTTTTATCGGGAAGGTTTGATGGGTGAGATGGAATCCAGAGAACAAACCGAAGAAGTCTTGGCACAATGGCAACGGCGCTTAGAACGGCTTTGGTCAGAGGTAGAACCCTGAAGGAGTGACAAGAAAGCTAAAAGGAAGACTGGGTGTAGGGTATCGGGTGTAGGGTGTCGGGTATGGGAGAAATTCCTTGCTCCTGAAGGGATGACAATACCGCCGTCAAGACGTACCAGGGCGCGTCTGAACTTTGGTCATTGGTAAAAAACTGTGCATACAAATGACATAGACGCGCAAGCGGTTTCTGCTTGGGCTAAACCCTCCTCGAAGAGTAGAGTAGAACATCAGACGCGATATTCAGGCGCTGGACTCTATAGTATGAGCTTAGGAGCAGTTATTCCAGAACAATTAGTCGCTAGGGGCGCTCAACGATGAAAGAGTCGGGGAGTAAGCTTTTCATGCAGATTTTTTTAAAGGGGCAGATTCTGGGACAACTGACACCTGTTTGGGTGGGGATTATGGGTTTACATGCACCAACGGCGCTGGGTACAACTCCGATGTCTGTGTCTCAGATGAGCCAGACACCCGTCAACCCACCCAATCTGATGGAACTCTCTCAGCAGCAATCTCAGGAGGCAGAAGGTTTTCAGAAGGCAGAGGGCAGAGGGCAGAAGGCAGAAGATGACTCTAGGACAGAGGGTAAATGGCTCCCAGGAAAAGAGTCAAGTGGCATAGTAGACGGCAATGATCTCTCTTTAGAGAAACATGAACTAACCCAAGACCTCCCATTCAATACGGTGGAAGTAAAACCCATCCCTACACACTCACCACTCAACCCTATTTTTACCCCAGATTACACTGACCTGGATGATCTCCAGATTACCCAAACCCCGCCCACGATTCCCAACCCCGAAACCATCCAACCCAATCCGGACGATCGTTTTCCTCAACCCACGCCTAGTCCTGAACCC
>CAZNNK010000319.1:0-7438 GCA_964574085.1 uncultured Coleofasciculus sp. | reverse complement strand
GGCATGCTAGAACCTTGGGCATTATCTCACAAAGCCTGGAAAAAAAAATATTACTACGCTTTATTTGAAAAACCAGATCTCCAACAAGCCAGTGCTATCCAAGTGCTTTCCAGGACTGAAGGTGAGAATATGAATGATTTGGCACTTAAAACTCCTAGAGTGGTTATTCCCAATGGTATCCACCCGCCCCAACTGACTAAATTAGCAAACCCTGATATTTTCTTCCATCAATTTCCGATAACCCGAAATAAAACCCTAATTTTATTTTTGGGTCGCCTTGATCCCAAAAAAGGACTAGATTTACTCGCTCCTGCTTTTGCTAAAGTTCATCGTCAGTTTCCGCAGACGCATTTAGTTATAGCTGGACCCGATAATATTGGCTTTTTGCCCACAGCTAAGCGCTATTTTACACAAGCAAGCTGTCTAGATGCTGTCACTTTTACAGGGATGCTCACCGGATCATTGAAATATGCAGCTCTAGCCGCCGCTACTCTATACGTTGCTCCGTCTTACTCGGAAGGCTTCAGTATATCTGTCTTAGAAGGAATGGCGTCAGGATTACCCTGTATAATTACCACAGGCTGCAATTTTCCAGAAGCGGCTGATGCTAAAGCCGCTCATGTTGTGGCCATTGATACCGATGCTATTGCCGATGCTTTAATTTACTGCTTAGATCATCCTCAAAAAGCCAAAGCTATGGGAACTCGCGCCCGTGAATTCATCTTCCAAAATTATACTTGGGAACAAGCCGCAAAAAAGCTGATCCGAGTTTATACTGCTATTGTTGAAGGAAAACCTTTACCAGAAGATTTAACCTATAGCCAGTGAAGGGTGTTTATTGCTGTCGCAAACGATATCGTTTTTTGGGTTGGCTCAGTGCTACCCTCATCCTACTATTGATCGGTATCATTCCCCTGCGGCTGGCGATCGCACAATACCAATCCCCTCATCCCCAAGCTATTCTAACCTTAGGCGGTGGGCGCGATCGCGAACGATTCACCGCCCAATTTGCCCAAACTCACCCTTCCCTAGATATCTGGGTGTCTAGTGGTTCACCCCCAGACGTTTTGTATGCTATTTTCCAAAACGCCAATATTCCGATTCAGCGCGTTCATCTGGATTATCGCGCCGTCGATACCGTCACCAATTTTACCTCCCTCGTAGCTGACTTCAAACGCCGCCAAATCCAACATATCTACCTAATCACATCAGACTATCATATACCCAGAGCCAAAGCGATCGCGACTCTGGTTCTCGGAAGCCAAAGCATCACTTTCACTCCTGTTTCTGTACCCTCTAACCAACCCCCTGAATCCTGGCTACGGATTCTTCGTGACAGCATTCGCGCCCTACTATGGATTATCACAGGTCATACTGGCGCTACACTTAAGCCACAATTGATTAGTCATTTGTCATTTGTCAAAATCCTGATCCGTTGATTCAGCAGAATCCCGATTGAACTTCAAGCTGTTCTCCAAATAGTCAATCCGTTTTTGCTGATTCGCCAGTTGCTGAGTTTGCTCATTTAATTCTTTCTCTAAGTCTTTATTCTGTCGCTTCTGATGGGCGAGTTTCCACTTCTGCCGCATCAGGGACGGTACTGATACCAATAATCCCACCACAACGCCAACCCCTAAGGTTAAGACAAGGACTAACGCTAAGGATATCTCTATTCGCCAAATTCCTAAAGTTATAGCGATAGGCACAGCATTTTGCAAGGCAAAGATAATCGCTAATATGGCGATAATAACCGCTAAAATTAAAAATAATCGCATCCGTTGTCAGCTAAAATCTAAATACACAACACAAACCACTTGATCGAACGGCAAGTCACATTGTCTCAAGAATAGCCCAAGCGAGGTGTCTGATGTCCACAAAAGCCGCAGTTCTCAAGCAAAGCGAACTCCTAAACCGATTAGTCTTAAATCGTCATACGGCTGAAGAAGTCGGTCGAGCGACACAGCTATGGCTTGATTTCCAAGCCCACCGCGTCGTTGGGTTAACCTGCAAGTCCGGGTTTCTCGGCGGCACAAAACACCACTTTACCTGGGAACAAGTCAATACTATTGGCAGCGATAGTATTCTTGTCAACAGCCTGAAGGAAGAAACCGAGTCAGAAACCATTGAACCCCTGGATTCTCGCATTGGCGTAGAAGTTTGGACGGATGCTGGAAACAAAGTTGGCAAACTCGTTGATTATATAATTGAACCCGAAACTGGAGCCGTTGTTAATTACTTATATTCCTCCAGTGGTTGGCAAGGAATCATGGACGGGATTTATACCCTTGCACCCGCCGCCGTTTCCAGTGTGGGAAAGAAGCGGATCATTGTCCTAGAGAAAGCCGTAAAAAACAGTGAGAAATATACCGAAGGCGTCCATGAACGCATGAGTCAAGCCGCAGAATTTATTCGCAGTGACTACAATAAAACGCTTCAGCATGTAGAATCCCTCAAACAAAATGTTCCCCAGGTTACCGATCACCTCACCGACCAAGCCAAAGCCGCTGGTGATAAACTTAAAGAACGATTTTCTGAGGGGAAAGCGTCGAGTCAAAAGAAGGATGAAGAATGAAAAAGTTCTGAGTGTAGAGACCTGTTATCATTATCCTATGAAATTTACCTTCAAATCCTTTAACCACCTCTGCGCCCTCTGCGTAAACCTCTGCGTCCCTCTGCGTTAAAAACTATCTAATTCTGATGCTAACAGATTGATGAACACCAACCACCAATCCTCCTTACTGAGGCATAATTTGACCCGTTGAATCAATCTGTAACGGAGTATTCGGAAAATCACTCTGAGTAAGCTGGCGCATCAGCCGAATTGTGCGACCTTGGGAATCAGGATAAGGAATCCCCTGACGATTGAGCATAATTGGAATAATTTGACCCGAAACCAAATCCCCCTGATTATCCAACTCCACCTCTAATACTAGAGAATACGCCAATTGAGCTTGAGTCGAGAGCGTCCGATATCCCATAAAATTACCTAAAGAATAGGCAATTAACTTCCCTTGATAACGTTCTAACGCTCTAGGAACATGAGGTCCATGTCCGAGAATTAAATCAGCACCGTGGTCAATCATCGTCCGGGAAAACTTAACCAGATTGCCACGATTTTCGCCAAAAAAATACTCCGTTTGATTGCGAACGTGCATCGCCCCAGTGCCTTCTGCCCCCGCATGGACAGAAATAACTACGATATGAGCATTTTGGCTGGCTTCTTCCACTAATGTGATAGCCGCAGGTAAATTATTTAAGGAATTGTGATAATTAAAATAACTAAATCCAATCCAAGCAATCCATAGATCATTGATATTCGCATAAAGGATTTGATTTTTTTCGCCTAGGGCTTTAACTTCAGCCTGTTCCAAATGATTGATGGTATCGGCAAATCCTTGACGGGAGAAATCATAAGAATGGTTATTGGCAACGCTCATAATATCAAAGCCCACCTCTTTTAACAACGGGGCATAATCAGGTGGCGTGCGAAAGGCAATAACTAATCCCCCTATAGACTTAGCGGAATAGGGATAATTGGTTAAGGTACTCTCAAAATTACCAAATAATAAATCAGCACCTTGCAGGCTGGGCTGAACGGCTTGAAAGAGAACCGCTTTATTGGGATGTAGTTTATTCGGAGGATAATTCGTGCCAGGAATAATATCACCTACGGCTTTGATTTGAACCGTAACATTCGGCGGCGGCGGTTCTGTCGGAATATCCGATTCAGGCTGAATGATTGGTTCTGCTGGGGGTTCAGGATAGCTTTGGACAACACCATACCCCATACCGCACAAAAAGCTGACCGTACCCACCGACAGCAACAAGGCTCCACTGCGCCGTAAGGGTATGATGAAATTCGTCATTGGTTGTCATTCGTCATTTATCGGTCTTGCTGTCAAATGTAACTCTGGGTCTTGCGCTACCCAACCCGCAGGCGCATTGAAGCGAACTTCAAAATGCAGATGAGGTTGGTCAATGTCTGGACGTCCTGTAGTACCTACTGTCCCTAGGCGTGTTCCCGGTTTAACTCGTTGACCCGTTCTCACCGCAAGGCGACTTAAATGAGCATAACGGCTTTGGCGTCCACCTTGGTGATTAATCACGACTAAATTGCCATAGGTTCCCTGTTGACCCGCAAAGGCAACTGTACCGGAATCTACGGCTAACACAGAGGTTCCCGGGTCTGCCAGTAGATCAATACCACTGTGAAACTGGGTTTGTCCATCACTATTTTGATGCCAACCGTAATTAAACCCCATGGGCGCTAATGCGGGCAAGGGATAACCAGCAAATCCAGTATAGTTTTCCACAGGTTTGCGATTTGCCAGTACCCAATTCACCCCTGAGACAAAAACAACGCCTGGCGGTTGTAGCGCACAGCCATTGACCTCAAATAAAATATCCGCCCGGATACCATACGCCTCGGCTAAGTCTTGCCAACTCGCCCCCGCCGGAACTTGTACCCGAATCCCATTAAAGGGAGGAATCAGAATCTCTCGACCTACTGGCATGGATTTTCCTGACAAGCTAGGATTGAGTTCTGCTAAGGTTTCTGGGATCAGGCTGTATCGTTGAGCAATACTATCTAATGTTTCACCCGGCGCGACTTTGTGTTTCTGCAAGCGCGAAAGGACAGGTGCTGGACAGCTATTTTCAGACGGTGAGGAGGATTGCGCTGTTGCTGGATTGGAGATTGGGGCAACCAGGCAAATCAGGGTGGAAAAGATAGGAAGCCAGCGATAGAACGTCATAGTTGAAAAGTGGGAATGACTAATGGTATGTTATTCCGTTTTTGATTATTATGGCTATGATGACTTGCAGTAGCAGAATTTATCGATGATAGCGATCCGCGATCGCCATGATTGACAGCTAGTACAAGAAGGCAGAAGTCCGAAGGCAGATGGCAGAAGGCGATAAGGAACATAAGGTAGCTGCTTTTAAGGAGCTTGTTAACTGGTTAGTATTTGAAGCCGCGCTGCACTAGGTTTTTCCATTAAGATTTGTGTAAGTAACTTGACACCAGACGTAGGGTTAATCCTAGTGAAGGGACGAAGCTCCCCCAGCTCCCCCTGCTTCCCCTGCTCCTTACCCCCCCACAAGACTTATCAGCAGACCCTAAAATAGGTCTAACCATGTAGTATTGGCAACGTTTCGTTTTTCTCTTGAGAAAGCAAGTCAATTTCACTCTCGTTACCCTCTTAAGTTGTTTATTGCTCCTTGTATTCGCCATTAAAGGAAACACCATTCTAGACATTAATCGTATTCAAAGCGCCACCAACCAAGCCGTCCACTATCTCGTTCAGCAGATAAAAGACGATGGCAGGTTTGAGTATCGCCTGAACATGAATCCTGCCGTGAAGGTCAAGGAAAAATATAATATTCTCCGTCATGCTGGCACAATCTACGCCCTAACCCTGTATTATCAGCGACACCCTGATCCCCAGGTAGGTTCTGTCTTAGCAAAAGCCAGTCAATATCTGCGAGATCAACCCATTTATCCTCTACCGGATCAGAATAATCTGCTAGCTGTCTGGTCACGGCTAAACTACTCTCGCTAACTAATGAGAAAGAATTACCTGTTTAGCTTTACAACTTAAGTCTTTCAAGGAACAAATTTTTGGCACGAGTCCCTAAATTAATCTTCAGAAAAATCTTCAGCTCATTTCACACCAAACGAGTCAGTGGGATGAGCTTACTCTTATAGTATGGTATCGTTTTAACGAATAACATACTAGCAATGATAAATGACAAATAGAGACATTCTTGAAATCCTCAAACAGGATTATCAACGCTTTCCTGTTGACCAAACCTACAGCCTCTACGCCAACGACGTCTTTTTCAAAGACCCCCTTAACGAGTTCCGGGGACTTGATCGCTACAAACACATGATTGGATTCATCCAAACCTGGTTCATCAATCCCCAACTCGACCTACACGACATTTCCCAATCCGGCGATACCATCAAAACCCGCTGGACTCTAAGCTGGACTACACCCCTCCCCTGGAAACCACGAATTTCTATCCCCGGTTGGAGCGAATTACGTCTAAATGCAGATGGACTAATTTCTTCCCATATCGATTATTGGGATATCCCCCGCTTGGATGTTCTCAAGCAACTGTTTCGGTGAAAACCCGATACAGTAAATAAATGTAAAGGTTTCTCAGGTGAGCGAAATTATCTATGCGAGTAATTTTGATGACAGGCAAAGGCGGAGTCGGTAAAACCTCCGTCGCCGCAGCCACAGGTCTGCGTTGTGCCGAATTGGGTTATAAAACCTTAGTGCTGAGTACAGATCCCGCTCATTCCCTCGCCGATAGTTTCGACCTGGAACTCAGTCACGAACCCCGACTCGTCCGTCCTAATCTTTGGGGGGCGGAACTGGATGCGCTGATGGAATTAGAAGGGAATTGGGGTGCAGTGAAGCGCTATATTACCCAGGTTCTGCAAGCACGGGGACTGGAAGGGGTTCAGGCGGAAGAATTAGCGATTCTTCCGGGAATGGATGAAATTTTCGGTCTGGTGCGGATGAAGCGTCACTATGACGAAGGCGAGTACGAGGTGCTAATTATCGATTCAGCACCTACAGGAACTGCACTGCGGCTTCTCAGCTTACCGGAAGTCGGGGGGTGGTATATGCGTCGCTTTTATAAACCCCTGCAAAAAATGTCCGTGGCGTTGAGACCCCTGGTTGAACCCTTGTTCAAACCGATCGCGGGATTTTCGTTACCCGATGAGGAAGTGATGGATGCTCCCTATGAATTCTATGAGCAAATCGAACAACTTGAAAAAGTTCTCACCGATAACACCAAAACCTCAGTCCGCTTAATTACCAATCCAGAACGAATGGTGATTAAGGAATCCCTCCGCGCCCACGCCTACTTAAGTTTGTACAATGTTTCCACCGATTTAGTCGTCGCCAATCGGATTATCCCCGACCAAGTGAGTGACCCCTTCTTCCAACATTGGAAAGATCATCAACACGAGTATCGCCAGGAAATCCACCAAAACTTCCGCCCGCTTCCAGTCAAAGAAGTTCCTCTGTTTGCCGAAGAAATGTGTGGACTTGAGGCGCTAGAACGACTCAAGCAAACCTTGTATGCAGACGAAGACCCGACTCAAGTTTACTACCAGGAAAACACGATTCGGGTGGTCCAAAACGAAAACGAGTACAGTTTAGAACTGTATCTACCCGGTATACCCAAAGACCATATCCAATTGAATAAAACTGGGGATGAGCTGAATGTACGGATTGGCAATCACCGCCGCAATCTTGTCCTCCCCCAAGCCTTAGCCGCACTGAAACCCGCTGGTGCCAAGATGGAGGAAGATTATCTCAAGATTCGCTTTGCCGAAACGGCGAAGGTTTAAGGTTTAGAGATGGGGTGAGGGGGTGAGCTCACAAGGGTAGGTTTTTTAAGATTGCGGTTCAGGTAA
>CAZNNK010000318.1:0-7452 GCA_964574085.1 uncultured Coleofasciculus sp. | reverse complement strand
TGTGAGTAGAGATGCTTTAGGAATATTCTCTTGGGGATTGGGATCTCGGTTAATTTGACGCAGGGAGTACCAAGTGAAACCTCCTGTCGCTGCGTAACCTGTGATACAGACAGAAGCAGGCAGGATACCATCAGGAATGTGCATAATTTTTGTGTAGTTTTAACCCTTCACTTCGGAAAGAGGGCAGGGTGCGTGACCCTTCACGACCCTCGAGAGAACCTAGTTTGTAGGGGCGGGTTTAGGGACTTACGTTTCACGATTAATGATAACATTTATTCACCACCCGCCCTGCTCTCGTAGGGGCTGACGTTTCACGATTGATGATAACATTTATTCAAAACCCGCCCTAATCTAATTGTTGATTTTTTTGACAATGAACCATAAACAATTCTAACGTAATTGTAACCACCTACTTCGCCTGTGTTGTCCCTTTAGCAAAATAGAGTGCTGTACCGACAAACCCCCAGATCACCGCAACCGCCATCACCACAATTTGGATGGGGGTGAAGGAGCCATTCGTGGATTGAATACTCATCACTTGACTATCGGCAGTGTTCTCTGTTACGGATTGATCCTCACCCATAGAAATAGTAATCAAATCACCATGACCCGCTTGGCGAACCTGAACTGCCCATTCTCCCGGTTGTGAGCGATCGGGAGCAAAAACAAAGTTACCGTTTTCGTCGGTGGTTCCTTGCAACCAAGGAGTAGAAGGATCTTGGGGAGAGTAAACCGTAACTTGGGCATTGGACATGGGTTCGCCGTTATCAAAAGCCGCATCAATTTTAATCGCCTGCGTGGTTTCATAGTTAATCTTGGCACCATGAGCCGTCGCTTTAGCTGACCAGCTCATCACTAACATTAGGATAAGGGGGACTAAAAATTTCCTCTTCATCGCTCACATTTTTTTAATGTCTTAGAAACGGTTAAAACCCAGTCGGATTAAAGGTAAGGCGGGTTTTATATCCCAGTTAAGAGAAACCATCAACATTAATCCCTAAACCCGCCCCTACATCGAGGTTGACCAATAACCAATGACCAATTTAACTGGATTTGTTGGCAACCGTTTGGATTTCTTCGCAGTGACCCTCACCAACATGACCTAAGCTAGGAAGAATGTCTTGGAGTTTCTGATACTCTTCTGGGGAAAGTTCTGACTTTAGCTGCTCTTGGTCTAACTCTAGTGTGCCATCGTTGGCTAGAGTCGCTAGCGGTTCAAACCCCAACGCACCGGTATTAATCTCGTCATCAGCGGGTGCGCCTGCATCACCAAAGAGGTGGTCAAAGTGGAACGTGGCTTCTAAGTCGGCGGTATCCCCTTGAGCGAGAATTCCCTTGCGTTCGTCGCCGACAAATTCCCCACAGACAAATTCTAAGGGCTGATTTAGGGCAATAGTAAAGTCAATGGTTTGCCCCTCTTTCTCGGCTGTCCCCATCATCACTAGGGTTTGACCTTCAGCCGGTCCCTCTTCAGCTTTGACCATTTTCCAGGATAAAGCATTATATTGTCCGGCGGGGGCATCAGCAACGGCTTCCACGAGAATGGGTTCAGCATCTTCCCCACCTGCGGCTAAATCAACGGTGTGGGTTTTGTCCAGAACCACTTTTTCTTTCGCTTGCACTTTGCTACCCGCCTCCGCATTGAACGGCGGATCACTTTGGTAAGCGGTGATATTGGCTAAGTTGACATAAACATGGTCAAAGGCAATTTGCCATCCATCTTTTGATATAAAACCTTGGCGGACAAAATCCTCGCCATTCGCCCGGATTTCCAGGGTTCCACTCCCTTGACTTGCCTGAGTTGCACTCTGAGTTTCGGTTTGTGTCTGAGTCTCGCTGGTGGTTTCACTCTGGGAACAGCCAACTAGCGTCCCAGTTGTCAAGACCATCAGACTCGTGAAAATGATTATTGGTTTACTCATTGATGACCTTTGGCGGTTTTCATACTATACCCAATTAAATCCAACAAGTTTTTGTAATAATTCGCAATACCCCTAGAGGGCATCTTCTGGCAAACGGGGGAATAGTAAACGGGGAAAAGGGAACCAGAAACAGGGAACATAAGTTATTGTTCTCATTTCTATGACAAATGTCATTGAATTCAACGTTTGTAGTCAGTGATGCCAGCACTTATGGCATAGTTAGGGCAACGACGAACCTAGCTTAAGTCAGCGACATTCAAGTTCAATCCATTGACGAGTGAGTGACGCTTTTTCCACCACTTCATTTTGCCAAAAACCTTGCCATCAGGCATAATCGCACCTTTAAGGATAGCGTTTTGGAGATTCGCTGAACTCCAATGAGAAGCCGCCCGGAAATTTGCCAAGCTCAAGTTGGCGTTTTGGAAGTTTGTTTGGTTTAACGACGTCTGGCTCAAGTTGGCTAAAATTAAAATAGCCGAGGTTAAATTAGCTTGGGTTAAATTTGCCTGATTAAACTTGGCGGCAATGAGCAGAGAGTCGCTCAGTTTTGCACCGTGTAAATTTGCCTCAGAGAAATTGACATCCATTAACGAGGCTTTACTCAAATCAGCCCATCTTAAGTCTATTTGTTTTAAGGAAACCCCCCTGAGAAAGACGCCACGTAAGTTGACGCCACGAAAATACCGTTCTCCAGCGGCATATTGCTGCAAAAGTTCTTCTGCTGTCATAGTGGCTTTGGATTTTCCCTCCCACTGAATGCTGTTTCTGACCGGGATGAATCTGGTTCTTTATTAAAGCAAACTGTAGGACGGATGAAAATACCAGGGAGGGGTATAGAAAAATTTAGGGAGAATTCTCTACTATATTATTTAAGTCCTGGTCATGATAACCAGGACTTGTGGGAAACCTATTGAGTTTGACCGGAAACCAACTGGATACACCAGCTTAGTTAATGGTACTGATAAAGAGTGCTGTAAGAGTTCCCGTCACTCCAACGGCGATTAACAGGTTGTTGAAAAAGCGACCGAGTTCCGGTTCTAGTCCTAGGACTTTATCTTCCTGACCCGCTGTAAAAAACAATGACCAAGCTTGGTTCAGTGTTAGAGAATCAAAGTTATTAAAATCAGTCTGAAAAATAACGGGTCTAAATAGGTCTTTGTTCTTGAAAGAGTCAAAATCAGTTTTCATTATCTTCTTCCTGATAAGGTTCAACGAGTGCGCTGGGTGAAGTCTAGAGGTTAGTAAACCAGCCAATCAAGCTTTGTCCACTCAGAGCTTCTACCGCCAGGAGTGAGATGAAGCCAATCATGGCTAGACGTCCATTGAGATTTTCTGCGTATTGTGTCCAACCAGTGCGTGGCGTGTCATCGACATAAACCTTGGGTTCGATCGCAAAGTTATTCAGTCTGTCTCCTTCTTCGACGCTGTAACCGCGTGTCGTCATGTCTTTCTCCTTTGTTTTTGCCTTACGTTAACAAATGTAACACAATGTAATTTTTTTTTGCAAGTGCTTGACAAAATACAAAAGTCGTAAAAACCGTACTCAGCACGTTAGGTGTTCCCGGTGCGGGGAGATGGGGGAGCTTGTAGGAACAAAGGACAAATCCCCAATCACCCTTTCCCCGTTAGCCAATAGGTGAGCATTTCTCCTTTGCCCTTAACCTCAATGATCCCGCGTTTTTCCAAAACATATTGATCCTTTAACCGCTCGTAAGTCGCCTGAGTGACTTGAATTCCCCCAGAAATTCCTTGAGATTCCATCCGTGAGGCGACGTTTACCGTATCCCCCCACAAATCGTAGATAAACTTTTTCATCCCAATGACTCCAGCAATCACCGGTCCAGTATTAATGCCAATCCGCAGTTGAAACGCTTCTCCGGTATCCATGCGAAATTGAGTAATCACCCGCTGCATCTCTAATGCCATATCCGCGATCGCTTCGGTATGATCGAGTCTGGGTAAGGGTAGACCACAGGCAACCATATAGGCATCCCCAATGGTTTTAATCTTCTCCAACCCATACTCCTCAGACAGCAAATCGAACGTAGAAATGATGGTTCCCAGTAATTGAACCAGTTCCGTCGGTGGCATTCGGGTGGATAGAGGCGTAAACCCGACAATATCAGCAAACAAAATTGTCACATCATCGAATTGTTCAGCGATGAGGGTGTCGCCATGATACTTGCCTAAGGTACTATGATTTTGTTTTAACTGCTCGGCGATCGCCTCTGGCAAAATATTTAATAACAGGCGGTCTGACTTTTCTTGTTCCGCCCGCAAGTCTGCTTCCGCTTGCAGGCGCTGCTTCTCAACTTGAATCCGTTGGGTAATATCTTCTAATACCCCTAAAATCCCAACCACGTTACCTTGGGGATCATGGATGGGAATTTTACTCACATCCAGCCAAACGGGTTGTCCATCAACGGGAGGTTTTTGTTTGGCTTCCACAACATGGAATTCGGCTTGATTCTGGCTAATCACTCGTGCATCTTGCTGGCGGTAGAGTTCAGCAATGTCCCGACTAGGAAGCAAATCATAGTCCGTTTTCCCCACCACAACCTCTGGATTGTCTAACCCGGCTGTCTTTGCCCAATTTTTATTACACCCGAGAAAGACTAAGTTGGTATCTTTCCAAAAGACTTGTTGAGGGATATTATCAATAACTAATCGCAAATATTCCTCTTTTTCTCTCAAGGCGGCTTCAGCTTGTTTGCGTTCTGTCACATCTGTGCCAATGGAGAGAACTTCAATTAATTCACCCGCCTCATTAAAAATTGGTTTATTTGCCCACGTCACCCAAACCGTTTCCCCCATCTTGTTCATTGTGTCTACGGTGCGGATGCGGTAACGTTCTGGACGCTTGCGGATGGCTCGAATCAAAATAGATAACATCCGTTGCGATCGCGGCGTATTCGGGACGAGAGTTCCCACCAGAGGACAATTTAGCAGTTGATCGTCCTCGTAGCCAAAAAACGTCTGACCATAACGATTAATGAATTTAATTTTCCCCTGAACATCCCACCGCAAAATAATGCAATTGGGGGTTTCAACTAAATCTCGATACTGTGCTTCACTGGCTCGCAAGGCTTCTAGGGTTTGTTTATGTTCGGTAATATCCCGCGCCACCCAGAGAACGGAATCTGAGGAAATGGGTGAAATACTGGCGGAAAACCAAACCCTTCGATCCGCTACGGTGAGACGATACTCAACCTTAACCGTTTGCTGGGTATCTAAAGCTTGGCGAATATACCCGACAAACTGATCCGCCTGCGATCGCGCCCATAGATCATATTCCGTTTTGCCCAGCATGGCGTCCACGGGTTGACCTAACAAGTCAGGATTTGCCGAAACAACTTTTAGATAACGTCCGTGGCGATCTTTGACAAAAATCAGTTCCGTCATCGCATCAAATAAGGCACGCAACTCTGAATCAGAGTTGAGGGAATTTGTCAAGGCTTGAGACCGTTGACATAAGTGCGAGAGGGACTGACGTATCCCAGTGAAGATTAACCCCGTGAGTAGGGCGACGAAGGCGAAAATCCCCAACCAGACAAGCAAGAGATGAGGCGTATCGGGATCAATTGCTGACCGGACATCCGATTCTGGCATCGCTACAGCAATCAGCCAGTCCTCTGATGCTGAGAGATCAATGACATCAGAATAGAGGAGATGAATCGGACGCGCAATTAAATAATCGGTGATCTCATGTCCCTGGTGAAGACAAAGATATCCCATCAACGTCACAGCAAAAAAAATGAGCAGAACGCAGGATAAAAGCAGCACCAGACGTAGCGATACCTTGCAAGAAGCGGATAAAACCCAATTGGTCATGGTTTGCGGTAACATCGGTCTACATCACCGACCAGGCTTGCCTGTGAATCGTTGCCCACCAGATGCTACCCCAATAAAGTCTGACACCGTTGCACTGGTTCGGTTCACTATGCCCTTCCTAGCAGACCAAACGGCGCGATCGCTTCACCCTAACGTAGGTGTTCTCAGGGGTCTGCACCAAGTAAGTGTTTGGGTGTGGCTAGACCATTCAATCGGTCTGTCTTGGAAGCGAATACCATCATAGCGACAGATAGAGAATCCTGTGTTGATTTCGATCAACCGTTACCATAGACGTTCTGTGTTAAGCGAAAGGTCAGTCAGGGCGGGTTTTGCACAAACGTTATCATCAATGGTTGACACTAAAGTCCCTAAACCCGCCCCTACATACTCAACACTCAACTCATTTCAGATTAAAATGATGTCCTGGTTGTTTCCCAGGGTGAGAAATTCATGGGTCGTGCTGAAAAAGTTGTACTAGCCTACTCAGGTGGCGTCGATACTTCCGTCTGCATTCCTTATCTCAAAGAGGAGTGGGGAGTTAAGGAAGTGATCACGCTAGCCGCCGATTTGGGTCAAGGTGATGAGTTAGAACCGATCAAAGAAAAAGCCTTGAAATCCGGTGCCGCCGAGTCTCTGGTGGCGGACGCGACTGAACGGTTTGTCACAGATTATGCCTTTCGGGCGATTCAGGCAAATGCGCTGTATGAAAATCGTTATCCCTTGTCCACGGCGCTAGCGCGTCCGCTGATTGCTAAATTATTAGTCGAAGCTGCCCACGAGTATGGTGCAGATGCCGTGGCTCACGGTTGCACCGGTAAAGGGAATGACCAGGTGCGGTTTGATGTGTCGATTACGGCGCTCGACCCCAACTTGAAAGTTCTCGCACCCGCGAGGGAGTGGGGGTTTAGTCGGGAAGATACGATCGCCTATGGGGAACGATTTGACATTCCCTCTCCGGTGAAAAAGTCGTCTCCTTATAGTATTGATCGGAATGTGCTGGGTCGTAGTATTGAGGCAGGGATTCTCGAAGATCCCATGGCTGAACCGCCGGAAGAAATCTACCTAATGACCAAAGCGATCGCGGATACTCCCAATGATCCAGAATACGTGGAGATTGGCTTTGAGCTAGGCATTCCGATCACGCTGAATGGTCAAGCCCTTGATCCGGTAGCCCTGATTACTCAGCTTAACCAAGTCGCTGGAAATCATGGGGTGGGGCGGATTGATATGATTGAGAATCGGGTTGTCGGCATTAAATCCAGAGAGATTTATGAAGTCCCGGCTCTGTTGACCTTAATCCATGCCCATCGCGACTTAGAAAGCCTCACGTTGACATCTGATGTCAGCCAGTATAAGCGAGGGATTGAAGATACCTATAGCCAGCTTATTTACCAGGGGTTATGGTATTCTCCTCTAAAAGATGCCCTGGATGCGTTCATTCAGCAAACTCAGGAGCAAGTCTCCGGAAGCGTGCGGGTGAAATTCTTTAAAGGGAATGCCACCATTGTCGGACGAGCGTCTAGCAATTCTCTCTATACCCCAGAACTGGCAACCTATACCGCCGAAGATCAGTTTGACCACAAAGCCGCTGAAGGCTTTATCTACATTTGGGGATTACCTACTCGCGTTTGGTCAGCGAAAACTAGAGGTTAACCTCAGTAGGAGGAGGAGATGGGGGAGATGGGGGAGATGGGGGAGA
>CAZNNK010000317.1:0-7461 GCA_964574085.1 uncultured Coleofasciculus sp. | reverse complement strand
CCTTGTCCTCCTTGTCTTGTCCCCACCCTAAGGTAAAAAACCTACACCTGTCAGCCCCCCTGCACCCCCTACTCTACTCTTTCCCCCCAGCGCCGGGATGTTCTCGCCCAGGAACGCTCTCTAGTGCTGTTAGCGCCGCCTGCGAACCTGCCAGAATATCCCGTTCTTCACCCCCCAAATAGAGGCGTCCAAAACTGCCTACTGCCGAAATTTGCAAAATATTAATCGAGGCGGCTTTCTCGGCTTCATTCGCCGCCAAAGCCGCATAAGCGGCTGGTGCGACTTCTAAAACATAGAGGGTTTGCCCTGCCAAAATCATCTGTCCCCGTCGGGTGCGATTAATTAGTTGAGTTTGGTGGGGGTCAATATTGCGAATAATTTGGCTAGAGACAACTCGGGGTTTAAGCCGTTCTCGTTCGCTGACGCCTAGGGTGGCTAGAATTGCTTTTCCCGCCGCCCTTGTCTCTCCCTGTTTGTTCGCATGGACTTCCAGAACCCCATAGAGTCGTTCCACCATCTGCACGGCGGGACGTACAGAGGTCGATTTTAGCGCCACATCGGTAATCCGGTTAATTTCGATACCCGGTGAGATTTCAATCCAGAGCGACGTATCCCCTGGTAATGGCAAGAACCCTAGCGCCACTGTCCCCATATATGCCGCGTGCTGCGGCTGTAAGCTATCGATATAGACATAGGATCGCAATTCTATCGCCAAGGTTATTTCTCCGTAGATTGGGGTTCAAGCGGCTGGCATCGGCAACATTCGAGTTTACCTGAAAACGAAGCGCGATCGCGATTTTTGCCAGAAGGTAGGAGGTAGACGGCAGAGGGCAGACGGCAGCAGGCAACATCTGCTAAAGCGCCAGGTTAACCAAAGTGCAGTTTAGTTATAGTATTTAAACTGACAGACATTCTACCCGCGCCAGAAAAAGCAAACGGATGGTGCGCCGTTTCCCTAATCATCATGGCTAAGAAATCGAAGACAACGACCGAGGTTAGTCTGAGAGACCCAAAATACTACTTCAACCGGGAACTCAGTTGGTTGGAATTTAACGATCGCGTCTTGCATGAAGCCCTCGATTCCCGAACCCCATTGCTGGAACGCTTGAAGTTTCTGGCGATCTTTAGTTCTAACCTGGATGAATTCTTTATGGTTCGGGTGGCGGGGTTGAAGCAGCAGTTGGAGGCGGGGGTGACATCCCTAACTGCCGATGGTCGCACACCTGGCGATCAATTGGATGGGATTAATCAGCGGTTACTCCCCATGGTCAAGGAACAACATGACCATTTTGAACAAGTTTTGCGACCCGCATTGTCACAACAGGGGATCTACCTGCTGGATTACATGGATTTGAACTCCGAACAGCGGACGTATTTGCAAAACTACTTTGAGGAGCAAATTTTTCCGGTTCTGACACCCCTGGCGGTTGACCCTAGCCACCCCTTCCCCTATATTTCCAACTTGAGTCTGAATCTAGCTGTGGTGGTGAAAGACCCCGATAAAGGTGAGGAATTTTTTGCCCGGGTGAAAGTTCCCAAAGTCTTACCTCGGTTTGTCACCCTTCCCGAACCGTTGCGAGAACGGCAAAAGGGAAAACCTGCCCTCTGGATGGGCGTTCCCCTAGAACAGGTAATTGCCCATAATTTAGAGTTTCTGTTTCCAGGGATGAATATCCAAGAATATCACCCGTTTCGGATTACTCGCAATGCCGACTTAGCTGTCGAGGAAGATGAAGCCGATGACCTACTCCTAGCAATTGAAGAGGGACTGCGGAAGCGACGCCTAGGGGGTTCCGCCGTCCGCATGGAAATTCATGCGACTGTACCCGAAAATTTGCGGGAAACGCTGATGCGGGAGATGGGACTCCAGGACAGTGATGTCTACGAAATTGATGGTTTATTGGGACTAGGGGACTTGATGTCGTTTATGGGATTACCCCTAGCGGAACTCAAAGACACCCCCTGGACACCCGTTATGCCTGTCGAGTTGCGATCGCTTTCTGGGGAGGATGAGGGTGAGGACTTCTTTAGCATTATTCGCCAACGGGATTTATTTGTCCACCATCCCTACCATTCCTTTAGCGGTACCGTGCAGCGATTTATTACCCAGGCGGCGGATGACCCGAACGTACTGGCGATTAAAATGACACTCTACCGCACCTCTGGCGACTCTCCGATTGTCAACGCTTTGATTAAAGCGGCTGAAAATGGCAAACAGGTTGCTGTTTTGGTAGAGTTAAAAGCCCGTTTTGATGAAGAGAATAATATTCTCTGGGCGCGTAAGTTAGAACAAGCTGGGGTTCATGTAGTTTATGGGATTATTAAGTTAAAAACCCATACCAAAATCGTGCTGGTGGTGCGTCAAGAAGAGAAGCAGATTCGCCGCTATGTTCACATTGGCACCGGAAACTATAACCCGAAAACCGCCAGAATTTACACGGATTTAGGACTCCTAAGCTGTCGTGAGGATTTAGGGGCAGATTTAACCGATTTATTTAATTTTCTGACGGGATACTCTCGCCAGCGCTCCTATCGCAAGTTATTAGTCGCCCCGGTGAATTTACGCGATCGCATGACGGCGATGATTCGGCGGGAAATCGAGCATTGTCGCCAAGGAAACACCGGGCGGATTGTTGCCAAAATGAATTCATTAGTCGATCCCAAGATTATCGCGACTCTCTACGAAGCCTCCCAAGCGGGTGTACAAATTGATTTAATTGTCCGAGGAATTTGCTGCTTGCGTCCTGGTGTTGTCGGCGTTAGCGATAATATTCGCGTAATTAGTATAGTCGGTCGCTTTTTAGAACATTCGCGGATTTATTACTTCTATAATCAGGGGGATGAAGAAGTTTATATTGGCAGCGCTGACTGGATGCGTCGCAATTTAGATCGGCGAGTTGAGGCGATTACACCTGTAGAAGATCCAGAAATTATCAAAGATTTGCAAGAAATTTTAGCCGTTATGATGGCAGATAATCGCCAAGCGTGGGAATTACAACCTGATGGGCGTTATATCCAACGTCAACCGGAGGATGCGAAAGAGCAATGCGCTCAAAAGATTTTCATGGAGATGGCAAAGGAATCCGCAAAAGATGCGGCGGGAATGGCGTAGGGGCGCACTGACGTGCGCCCAATTTAAACTAACGTGCGCCCAATTTAATCAGCCTATTGAGTTTGTAAACATTCTCGAATTCGTTGGCGAAATAACCGTACTGCTGTCCGCTGTCCCTGAGTATTACTTTGTTCAATAAAGCCGGGAACCTCGGTTACAGGTAAAAAGGGAAATGCGAGGCTTTCTTCTCTCAGTTCATATTGTCCTTCAACTAAGTGATAAACCTGGAGGGTTTGACGGGTATATCTCCACAATTCAGGAACACCTAAAGCTGCATAAATAGACTGTTTATTGATAGAGGAACGGGTATAATCTGACTCAATAGCTAAGTCAGGCGGTGGATCAATTTCCAGGTTGATTCGTCTACCTCGGACTTGTGATTCGTTTTGAATATAGAAACAGGTATATGGCTCGATAAAACGGATTAAGTCTTCGCGTTTCAAGCTCAATGCACCGACTTTCTTAATTTCTATTTCTAGCTCATCGGCGATGGCTTCAATAAAGCTTTCAAGCATCCCTTTGGGGACTTCATGCTCTTCCAGTGGCATCCTGATTTCTAATACTCCCTGATCATAAGCCATTCTACAGGTACGATCCTCCCCAATTTCTGCCAGTAATGTTTTAAAGGTTTGCCAGCTAACACCTTTTAAGGTGACGACTGGTTCAGCAGCCATTTGTTGAGATGGAGGAGTCGGTGTTGCTGTTGTCATGGTGAATTAACTTTGCTACCTTGCTTTAATTTTAGCCAAAAAAAAGAGCAATTTTTGTTGTTAGGGTAATGGTTTGTGGTGTTAATCATGAGGCTAAACTCGCTCTTAAACCGAATGACACCGACTTAAGCTGGTTTCGTAGTAGGCACTTTAGTGCCATAAGCGCTAAAGCGCTGACTACAAACTCTAAAGTCAGTAGTATTTGATTTAAGGCTGGTGGGTTGAGCGAAGTCGAAACCCACCCTACACTATATCAAGGGTTTTGGCGATCATAAAATAAATGCTTATTTTAGTACCATTACCCTTAAACCCCTGTTTGGAGACGTAGGGACAAAAACGCGAGATTATCCATCGCCAGGAAACCGCAACATCCGTTCTTCAATCGCTGCCCAAGTTTTGGGTGATACCCGCACGGCTGATTCCTTACACCTTACCATGAGGAAATTCGCGTAGAAGTAATTGGAAAAAGCTTCGATTTCTTCAATTTCTTGAGTGAACAATTGTAGCAGTTCTGGACTTAAATTAAAAGCTTGGAACCAAGTTTGTACGAATGATTGACAAAAACTATTATCTACATCAGGACTAGAGGTTTGCTGCATAATTTTATTTTTAATTCTATTTAATTTATCAATTAGTTCAGGGAGATTGAAAGTGACAAAAATATTCTTATCATTCAATTCTTTAGCCAAATAAACTGTAACATCAATAATTCTGGATAGAGGGATGACTCGACGACTAAAAATGTAAGTGGGAGAGAAAGACAAGTGGGTTGTGCCGACAGATTCAAAAATAGATTGAACAGTAAAAATAATTTTACCAATCAAGTTAAGAATCTCAAATTGAGTATCAATGGACTTATGGCTAGCAGTAACAATAGCTATAGCAGTACCAATCGCGATCGCACGTTTTGCTACAGGCTTCAAATCGCTTTCAGAATCATCCGTTTCCTGTTCTGCCCAACGTAACAAAGCTTGTAATCTGGGAGTATTAATACACTTTTGCGCTTCTTTTTCCATCAGTAATAGCAACTCATCTGCCCCACCTTTCATTAATCCAGCAACTAACAAAAATACTTCATACCAGCGTTCATCTATCAGGTGTTCAGCCGCCAATTTCTCGATAAGTCGATGATCATCAATATATTTAGCGGTTAAATACTCCTGAAGCGTCAGATGAGAAAACGAATAAGCATCTCTGACTCGCTCAACTAAAATGCCCTGCTTTACTTCTATCGCCTGTAAAATATTCTCACTCTCTAAATGCTGGGGAGCATTCAAATTATTCTCTAAAAACTCTCGAATTTTATCAATCAGTTCTTGCCGAGAAAAGAATAGTCGGTCTGCCGCAAACCCTTCATAAGCAATCTCAGCCAGCAATATCTCTTCTAAATCAGTATTCAATCCTTGATAAATTTCCTCGCGATGAATTCGCTTTTCGGCTGACCATTCCTCCAGTAAAATCCGCAAGGCTTTCTGATATAACGTACTCCGATTACTGGGAAAGGCTTGAGCGCGATCATAGACTAAACATAAGAAGGTTAAAAGTAAAGGCGTTTTCGCTAATTCTTTAACCGCCACCTCCTCTTGTACCCTCTGCCAACAAGTTTGAGCCGTTTCGGATTGGATGTCTTCTTCAGACTGAAACCAGTTGTAGATAAATTGTTGAATCTGATTGTCATCAAACTCCGCAATTTCTACAGTTTTAAACCTAGAGAAGCGCTGGTAATAAGCGGCTGTGCGACAGGAAGCAATAAACCGATTATCCGGATAGGTTTTGACGAAATCCTGAATTTGCTTTATCGCTGTATCCAGTTGCTTCGTTGACACTTCATCCAACCCATCTAACAAAATGAGTAATTTGCCTTGATCTAATAATCGCTTTGTCAAATTCTCCGGTTGAGGAAAACCACAGCTTTGAAAGTCTTGAGTAATCCAATTGCGAATAGGATTGTCATTCGGTTTAAATCGTTTCAGTTCCAGAAATACAGGAATACAGTCATGCTTAAACTGACCTTGTTTACCTTGAAGGGCTTCCAGTCCGATTTTGCGTAAAAATGTAGACTTGCCACTTCCAGGCGCACCCAATACCATTAAATACTGGTTATCATTGGCAACGTTTAATCCGTCCTCTCTTTCTTGAGTATTAGGTGACAATTTCTGGCTATAGCTTTGATAAAAAGCTTCTAAATCCTGCCTTGAACTCCAATTATAGTATTCTGGATTCTCTAAAAATTGCACTGACGTATAAATGTAATCGAGCGGTAAATACTGTCTCATCCCTAAGACTCTTAATCTACCGTATCGATTATAGTAAGTTTGAAAATACTGCTTTGCCGCTTTTAAAATAACGGGTTCAGTTCTGGCATCTAATCCGCCAACAGCTTGTCCAATAATTCGGGTAATATGTTGAGCCATATCATTGAGGGCAAGCGGCTGGTCTAATGTAACCTGACGGACACCTTCTAGTTCTAAAGCCGCTAAAATTTGACTGGCTGATCCGTCCACTACCACCGTTTTACTAATCTCACCGCCGCGAAGTCTCAAAGAAAGATGTTCTAAGGCTTGTCGAGTCTTGCCAACAGCATTCGCCACCCGTTTTTCTTGGGCGTCAATTAATGCTTGTCGATAGGCTTTGCGGTTAGGAAATTGGGACGGATGTAAGTTAGGTTCCGATTCAGTCGGATGCTGAGACACTGAATCGGGGTCATCCAAAACCATGATGACTCGCAAGGGTTCATAACCCCTAGCCTCTGTCAGTTCCTTTTCTAGGAGAGGATCAACTTTTTCGAGATACTTTGGCTCAAGTTTCATAGCTGACTTGAATTAATCCATAACCCTGGCGATCGCGGGGTTGTTGCAGAAGCTGACATCGAGCAAAAAGTTCTTCCCTTAACTCTAAGACAGTCATCGTGGGATATTCTTCTAGGATAAGCGCTGCTATCCCTGAAATAATCGGAGTTGCCATTGAAGTTCCTTGCCAATCTTGATAACCACCGCCTTGCACCGAGGAATACACATCTTGTCCCGGCGCGACTAATCGAGGAACAGAATATTGATGATTATCGGGGTTCAAAATACCACTCCCACTAAAACCCGCCACCCGATTTTGGCGGTTTGTCGCCCCCACTGAAACGACATCCCGATAATTACCCGGACTACGAGTGCGATCGCGTCCCTCATTCCCTACAGCACAGACAGGAAGTACACCCGCTGATAAGAGACTTTGAATCTCGTTTTCCATATCGGCTAAATATCCCGGAATCCCCGCCGATAAATTAACGATACTCACCTCAGCTTGCTTACCCACCCAGGCGAGTGCCAAAATAAAGTCGGAAATTTCGCCAAATCCACCCGGAAGCATCACCCCACTGATCAGATTAACCGCAGGAGCTACCCCGACTTGCTGACCACAAATTAATCCGGCAACATGGGTTCCATGACCTTCTGTATCTTGGTTAGGATTCATGGATCGCACCTTTCCCTGATCCACATCAAACGTATAGGCGGCGCTAATTTTCCCTTTTAACGCTGGGTGTGTTGCATCAATACCCGTATCCAAAACCGCGATCGTGATATCTTTGCCTGTATACAGGCATGGCAATTCATACTGCCATTAGCTTTATCTTACTGGCGATCGGGA
>CAZNNK010000316.1:0-7470 GCA_964574085.1 uncultured Coleofasciculus sp. | reverse complement strand
AAGTCTTGGCGTTCTGGATAAGCACCAATTAATCCATCCAGGTAACGGGATTCAAATTTATGGGTATCGGTAGCTAGGGTTTCCAAGTCGCTGACGCCGTAATAACTCGCCCCAGCTTTAAACACATCTCGGAAGGTCAGGGCGGCTAAGGTAGTATACCCCCCAGCGCTACCGCCTGCGATCGCTAACCGTTCTCTATCGACGAATCCTTGTTCCGCCAGGTACTTTGCACCATTGGCGCAGTCATCGACATCCACAATTCCCCATTGATTCTGGAGGCGTTGGCGATAGTCGCGTCCATACCCTGTACTTCCGCCATAGTTAACATCTAAGAAGGCAAAGCCGCGACTTGTCCAATATTGAATTTTCAGATTAAAGGTACTGGATGTGGATGCAGTTGGTCCACCATGACTTTTGACAATCAGAGGCGGTTTCTCGGTTTCGGGCGCTTGATAGTCTTTATTTTGCGGGGGATAGAAGAAGCCATAAGCCGTTTTACCGTTTTCGGTGGGAAATGCGATCGCCTCAGGTATGGAGAGATATCCTTTATCTATCTCTAATGTTGTCGATTGACGCAGAACCTCTATCTGTTGGCTGGCTAAGTCCATTTGGACTACGGCGGTGGGTTCGGTGGCGGAACCACCAATAAAGACGACGCGATCATCTGTCACCTGTACCGATGAAATACTGGTATAAGGGGTTTCAATTGGGTTTAATTGTTTCGTCTGCAGATCGATACTCCCTAAGCGCCATCGACCTTGGACAGTATAAGCACAGATTAGGCGATCGCGGGATGAAATGCCATAAGTAGACATACCAAACACCCATTGAGGAAGACCAAACTCCGCCTCCATTTCACACACAGGTTCTACCCCTTGCTGATTCCAGCGATACAGATTCCACCAGCCAGTCCGATCACAAACGAAGTATAATGTGTCATCAGCAGACCATTCCGGTTTAAAGATTGACTCGTCAACTCCACCTGCAATACATTTGGCTTCACCGAGTAATCCATCCCCTTGAATCGGCGCAACCCACAGTTGTGTCCCATCCCATGGCATATTCGGATGATTCCACGTCAACCAGGCTAACTGAGAACCATCGGGACTCAAGCGGGGTGAGGCGTAGAAGTCATGTCCTGAAGCGATAATTTGGATAGAGTCACTCTTGTTTAAAGGAATACTGACTAAGGTGTTAACGGGTTCTGCACCATCACTACTGTGATCTTCGCGCACACAAATCAGCCGTTGTCGCTGGGAGTCAATTACTAGATCAGCATAGCGGAGAGACTTCCCTGACTCTGGGGTGATGGGTTGAGGTTCTGCATCCCCTGTCTGCTGGTAAAGGCGCTGATCCTGATCATTGGCAAAATAAATAATCCCATCCTTAACTGTATAAGCACCACCACCATATTCATGAACGCGGGTACGCACATTAAACGGAGAGGGGGTACTATCTGCGATCGCGCCATTGACCTGACGTCGTACAATCACATTACGTCCGGCTTCCATGGGTCGTGCTTCGATCCAGTAGGTATCCGTACCATCAAGGGCGATACTCCCCAAGCCAATCGTACCAGCCACGATGAGTTCGGCGACGATGGGAGAGTTCCAGGAACCGTAGGGAGTAAGTTGTGGTTGAGTCATTGTTAATTGTCTCTGGGTTTTGCCAACCTTTATAAACTAATATATAGTTTTAATATAGATTTTTACATTTGGAATCAAACTGAAATCTCTTTGTTAAAATCTCTTCGTATTTATCCCTAAAATACTTTGGCACAATGACCAACAGGCTTTCCTCCGTACAACAGGCTTATTCCAATACATAATGGCTTGCCGTGCTTTACGTAGTTTTACGGAATCAGCGTCCTGTTTGTCAAGCCCAGGCAAAAAGGCGGTTACAGCCCTGTCAAGATACATCAGCCCCCCATCCCCTGTCATCGCCCTATTCTAAATTAAAGTAAAAAAAGATACGATACTATACACAAATCATTATAAAGCTTTGATGAAGTCAAGAACTTTTTCTATAAAGACTTAGTAAAGATAGGTATAAATACTTTCCAAGCAAATAAATTGGGTATAAACTAAAAAACTAGATAAATGGTTAGTATTTTAGCCAGTCATAAAAACAAGGCGACTCTCTCTGGAAGGTCTTAACCTTCTCTTTATCAATAGCCTGAACCCTTGATTCAGCTTTTCCCGGTTCAGAATCTATTCTTAGCCGCCAGTTCTAAAGATATTTTTCTTAACATCTACTGGCTCATACTAACTCACTTTGTGAACTTTAGTCAAGTTGATGACATAAGGAGAAGTTCAGTATGAACCGTCTAAGTAAAATCGGCATCGCCTGTGCAGCTAGCACAACCGCCTTAGGATTGTTGACCAGTCCGGCTCAAGCCGCATCATTAGGAGACTTAATCCAGAATAACGGTACTTTCACAGATGAGCATCTGACGTTTAGCAATTTCAACATGCAAGTTGCTTGTCTGGATTTCAATAATCCTAGTGCGACGTGTGACGAGTTATTTTCCGCAGGTCATATTCGTCCAACCAGTACATTCCAAATTGGAGTCGGTCCAGCAACCACTCCTCACGGTCCAGGAATAAAGTTTAATGACTTTTTCCGAGCTGAGGATGGCTACGGAATTGATATAGCTCTCAGCTATGATGTAAAATCCACGAAACCCATTTATAGCTTTCACCTAAGTTTTGATTCCGTTTTAGATTCTGGACAAGTCGAAATCATTGAGACGGCGTCAGATATGGATGGTAATCCCATTGGACAACTCTTTGCCGATAATATCACAGGGAATGATTTTCCTGACCTAGCTGACTCGGCGTTTTTCGATGAACCACCAGTCTATCAGTTCCATATACTCAAGGATATTAATCTGACCAGTGTACCAGGTTCAGGTTCATCCATTATGACAACCATTAACCAGGAATATGCTGTCCCCGAACCCCTGACAATCCTGGGTTCCGCTGCAGCGTTAGGGTTTGGCGTCGCCTTTAAGAAAGAGCAGTCGAGAAAGAAAAGCCAGAAGTAAAAAGTGACCTGAACCCTGTACGGTCAAGGAGCATAATCCCACTTGATTTAGGCGAAGTCGGTGTAGGTAAAATTTGGTGAGATAGCAATTAGCTATTAGCCCAATCCTTGCCCTGATCGCCAAAAATGAAACCGTTCAGTTCTTAAAATTTTACTGCCCCTAACCAGCCATTGGTCGGGCGGCTTTTTGTATGATTTTATATAAAGATTTCTTAAAAGTGAGTAGAAATACTTTCTCAACCAAGCAATCAGGTATAAACTGATTAGGAATTGGATAAATGGTTAGTATTTAAGCCAGTCCTAAAACTAAGGCGACTTGCTGTAGAAGGGTTTAACTCTCTCTTCTCAAATAGCCTGAACTCTTGATTCAGCTTTCCCAGGTTCAGAATCTATTTTTAGCCGCCACTTCTCGGATATTTTTCTTTAACTTATACTGGCTCATACTAACTTAATTTATGAACTTTCGTCAACGTGGTGACATCAGGAGAAGTTCAGTATGAACCGTCTAAGTAAAATCGGCATCGCCTGTGCCGTCGGCGCTACCGCCGTTTTGGGATTAGTTGCCAATCCGGCTCAAACTGTATCTTTAGGAGAATTAATTGAGAGTAATGGCACGTTCCAAAATAAGCATCTGACCTTTAGCAATTTCAGCTTCCAAGTTGCTTGTCTGGATTTCAATAACCCTAATGCGACTTGTGAAGAACTATTTGAGGTGGGTCATGTTCGTCCAATCAATCCCTTCAAAATTCAGGTCAGTCCAGCGATCTCTCCTGGTAATCCGGGATTGCAGTTTCAGGATTTTTTCCGAGTTGAGGATGGCTTTGGCGTTGATTTAGCCCTCAGCTATGATGTAACATCCACAAAACCCATTCAGAGCATTCACTTAGATTTTGATGCTGTTTTAGATTCGGGGCAAGTCGAAATCATTGAGACGGTGTCAGATATGAATGGTAATCCCATTGGACAACTCTTTGCGGATAATATCACCAGGAATAATGTTCCTGACCTAGGAGACTCGGATGTTTTCGATACACCCGTCACCCAGTTTCATGTACTCAAGGATATTAATCCGACCAGTTTACCGGGTACGGGTGAATCCACAATAACGACTATAGCGCAGGGACATGCTGTCCCTGAACCCCTGACCATTTTGGGTTCAGTAGTGGCTTTAGGGTTTGGCGTCGCCTTGAAGAAAGAGCATTCGAGGAAGCCTAAAACTTAAGCTTTGCCCCGATAGGCAAAGAATCTAACAATTTAGTCGTTGGACTTTTACCGCCCTTAACCACTCAGTTGCTGGGGCGGTTTTTTGTGGAATGGGCAATTTTAAATGAACCAATTCATTGTCAATCATCAAAACCGAGACAGCATGACGCCAGTATTGTAGGGGCGCACCGACGTGCGCCCGGTTTAAACATCAAATCTATTCCACAATTTTAGCTGTGTCAGTCCAGTAGTGGCGTGGCACACCTAATTTGGTGGATTAGAATTGTAGGGGCACACCGACGTGCGCCCGGTTTAAACGTCAAATCTATTCCACAATTTTAGCTGTGCCAGTCCAGTAGGTCGTGAAAAACACCAAAGTAAACATAAAATTTCATAAAGTTTTGATAAAGCCAATAGTTTTTCATATAAAGATTCAGTCAAGATTAGCCTAAATACTTTCCAGTTAAATAAATAGGATATAAACTTAGAAAGTAGATAAATGGTTAGTCGTTAAGCCAGTCAAAACAAAAAAGGCGGCTTCATTTAGAAGGGATTAACCTTCTGATTTAAAATAGATTGAACACTGTGAGTAAGCTTTTCTCAGGTTCACAATCTATTCTTATTCTTAGCCGCCACTTTCAAATAGTTTTTCTTGTTTATACTGGCTCATACTAACTTAATTTGTGGACTTTCGTCAACTTCGTGATATTAAGGAGAAGTTCAGTATGAACCGTCTAAGTGCAATCGCCATCGCCTGTGCCGCAAGTGCTACCGCCGTTTTGGGATTGGGAACCCGTCCAGCTCAAGCTGCATCATTAGGAGAATTAATCCGAGATAACGGTACTGTCCAAGATGAGCATCTGACCTTTAGCAATTTCACCTTTGCGTATACTTGCCAGGATTACAGTGACCCTAATGCGGATTGTGAAGAGCTATTTCGTGCTGGTCATGTACGTCCCATCAGTCCCTTCCAAATTGGGGTAGGACCAGGAACATCCTCTCATAGTCCAGGATTACAGATTAATGACTTTTTCCGAGCGGAGGATGGCTACAGAATTGATTTAGACATCAGCTATGATGTAGAGTCCACAAAACCCGTTCAGAAGTCTTACCTAAGTTTTGATGCTGTGGTCGATTCTGGACGAGTTGAAGTGACTGATACGGTGTTAGATAGGAATGGTAATGAAATTGGACGCCTCTTTGCCGATAATATTAGAGACAATGATGTTCCTTTCCTCGCCGACTCGGTGGTCTTTGATAGGTCTGTCACTCAGTTTCAGGTACTCAAGCAGATTAGTATGAACAGTGAACCGGGTACAGGTCTATCGAATATGACGACGATTAACCAAGAATATGCCCCGGTTCCCGAACCCCTGACCATCCTGGGTTCAGCGGCTGCTTTAGGGTTTGGCGTCGCCTTCAAGAAAGAACATTCGCTGAACAAGAAAAACAAAAAGTAAACAGCCGCGTTAACCACGTATCCTCCTGACTTTTTCACGGTATATGGCGCCATGAAGTGTAGAGACGCGCCATGGCGCGTCTCTACTCACCATTCAGTTGTTGGCATTTGACCGCCCTTAACCATCTAGTTGGTCGGGCGGGTTTTTGTGGAATTGGCAATTTCTCTTGTCGAGACGCTTCGCTGGAACCTCTCGATAAGGTGTTACCCCATTGTCAAGATAAAAATAAGAGATTCTTGAAGGTTAATATATATGTGTATCAATAAGTAAAATTACTCAATTACTCACTCTGATCGCCTCCTCAGTAGGACTTGTTAGAAATGAACGCGATCGCCGGACTATTTTCTCCGTATATTTACACAATTGCCACGGATTCTGATCAAGCACAGTAATCCTAGGGCGTCACCCAGTCCAGATAAGGATTTGAGCTAGCAAGCATTCTTGATCTGCCATGGCGTGAAGGCAGATGAACTCCAGAGCTAGGGATGGAACCACGCCGACACCCAAGGTAGCTAAGGACACACATCATACACAAAACTTTATAAAGTTTTGATGAAGTCAAGGGCTAGTTCTATAAAGATTCTGTGAAGATACGAAAAATATCTTGCCACGAAAATTAGTTCGTTATACATTTGTCTATAACCAAAGACTGAGTATCTATTCAACTAAAGATAGAGATAGCAAAAAGGCGGGCGCTGAGACGAGATTCCACTCGAATCAGCGGAAGTCACTAATACCAAGATATAGCAGTATCAAGGTATTCATAACCTATCTTTAGCCGCCTGCCTAGTTAGGTTTGTGCAATGTAAAATTAGCTACATCCTAACTCTCTTTGGTAACTTGTGTCAACTTTACCTAAATTCGGAGAGATATATAGTATGAACCGTATAAGTGCATTCGCCGTCACCTGTGCCGCTAGTGCTACCGCCATTTTAGGATTAATGGCGAGTCCGGCTCAAGCCGTATCTTTAGGAGAATTAATCCGAGATAACGAAACTTTCACCGATGGCAGTTTAACGTTTAGCAACTTCAGCTTCCAATTTGCTTGCCTCGATTTCAACGATACTGAGGCTACCTGTCAAGAGCTATTTGACGCTGGTAATATCCGTCCAATCAGTCCCTTTCAAATTACAGTTGGTCCAGCCACCACTCCTCATGGTCCAGGAATACAGTTTATTGACTTTTTCCGAGCTGATGATGGCTACGGCATTGATTTAGCCATCAGCTATGATGTAGAATCCACAGTACCCATCAATAAATTTTACCTAAATTTTGATGCTGTCCTAGATTCTGGGCGAGTTGAGATTATTGAGACAGTAACATCGAACGGTAATCCCACTAAACAACTCTTCGCCGATAATATCACAGGAGGTGATTTTCCTGACCTAGCCGACTCTGATACCTTCAGTACACCAGTCACTCAGTTCAGTGTACTCAAAGATATTAATCTGACCAGTGTACCGGGTACGGGTCCATCAATTATGAGCACGATTGACCAAGAATATGCCCCGGTTCCTGAACCCCTAACCATCCTGGGTTCAGCCGCTGCGTTAGGGTTTGGCGTTGCCTTTAAGAAACAGCATTCGCGAAATAAGAAAAACATCAAATAAAAAGCTACGTCCACAACATTTCTAACGATTTCTTCATTGTTGTCAATCTCCCGCCACCAGTCATTGGCTAGGCGGGTTTTTGTGGAATTAGCGATTTTGCTGTTAACCCAATCTGAATTAAGGATATTGGGTCAGAGCAGTTGAACAAGTAT
>CAZNNK010000315.1:6762-7490 GCA_964574085.1 uncultured Coleofasciculus sp. | reverse complement strand
AGCAAAATCCCAGCGCTAGTGTGGCTCCCCCACCCCTGTTAGACCAAAAAGGACAAGTGGGATTTAATAATGTGGTGATTGATGCGGATGGTAAGCTGCGTCGCTCATTGCTTTATATGGTTAAAAATGAGCAACCTACGGTCTCTTTTGGGATGAGACTGGCGTTGATGTATTTAGAAGAGCAAGATATTATATCTCAACCGTCACCAACAAATCCCCAAATTTTTCATCTGGGAAAAGGGACGTTTCAACCATTTTCAGCGAATGACGGCAGTTATATTCGTGCTGATGACGGGGGTTATCAGATTTTGCTAAACTATAAGGGTCCGGCTCATACCTTTCCCAGGGTGTCATTGACAGAGGTACTCGAAGACCGGATACCACCAAACTTAATGCGCGATCGCCTCGTTTTAATTGGGGCAACGGCAACTAGCCTGAATGATTTCTTCTACACTCCCTATAGTGGTGATACAATTGCCACCCAAGAGCGCACGCCTGGGATAGAAGTTCAGGCTAACATGATCAGTCAATTGCTGAGTTCAGCCCTAGAGGGGCGTTCTGGACTAAAAACCTGGTCGGAACCAATCGAAGGGATCTGGATTTTCCTCTGGTCTTTGACGGGTGCAACCCTGTGTTGGGTTTTGCGAGATGCAGGAGGTTTAGCTAAATTACTCCCTCGTTGGACAGTAATCAGCCTTTTGTTCGCGCTTATCGGTTTGGTCGGGAGC
>CAZNNK010000315.1:0-6752 GCA_964574085.1 uncultured Coleofasciculus sp. | reverse complement strand
GGTACTGGCGCTGGCAGGTTTGGTGGGAAGCAGCTACTTAGCTTTTATCATCAGCGGTTGGTGGATTCCTGTGATTCCCCCAGCTTTGGCGTTATTGGGTGCCGCTACAGCAACGACAGGGTACATCGCTAACTTCGAGCGTGAAGAGCGACACACCGTTATGAATTTATTCAGTCGCCATGTAACCAAGCAAATCGCCGAAGCAATTTGGCGCGATCGCGAACAACTTCTCAAAGAAGGACGTCTACGTGGTCAGAAGATGACGGCTACGGTTCTGTTCTCAGACCTGAAAGGGTTTAGTACAGTGGCAGAAAATATGAGTTCTGAAACGCTGATGGCTTGGCTGAATCAATATATGGATGCTATGGCTGGAACCGTGCTCGATCATGGCGGTGTTGTAGATAAGTTTATCGGCGATGCGGTTATGGCAGTGTTTGGTGTGCCAATTAAGCGCACAACATCCGCAGAAATTGACCAAGATGCGATCGCGGCGGTCAACTGTGCTTTAGCCATGGCACAGAAACTGCAAACCCTCAATCAAGAGTGGCAACGTCAAGGCTATCCCCAAACAGCAATGCGCGTGGGAATTGCCACCGGAGATGTGGTCACAGGTAGCTTGGGGAATGCTCAACGGCTTGACTACACCACCCTGGGAGATAGCGTAAATGTAGCGGCTCGATTAGAAAGTTACGATAAAACTCTAGATGGGGGAATTTGCCGGATTTTAATCAATGAAGAAACATACCAGCATCTACACAACCAATTCCCCACGAAACAAATCGGTCAGGTGAGACTCAAGGGGCGCGAACAGTTAACTGCCGTTTATCAAATTTTGCTGTAGTTGTTTAACATGCCATGTATAATGATCTAGATTTTGTCAGCCAAGAGCGCTATTGAGTCCAAAAGCCTTCAGGCACAATTTTTCGATAGCTAGAGTAGGTGCATCACATCTCAACCCTTTGTAAAAAGACCCTTATGAAACGAAGGAATTAATCTCATGAACACTACTCGGCAAAAATTAATAACCATCATTGCCGGGACAGCTTCAATTGTTTCCCTGCAAATGTTCGGCTTCCTAGACCTACCTGAACCCCGGATTTTTTCGTCGTCGGAGAATTTAGAATTTCTGACCGCGACCTGGAGCGATTTACCGGCTAACGCCCAATTAAACAAAACATCAACCCATCGTGCGTCCAAACAATATATACCACCCGTGGCAAGGAATCCACGGCGGACTATCGGATCAGGTTCACGCGGCTGTCACCAATCGTTAACCAACAATTTAGTCACGTTGTTGATCCCATCGCAAGAGTATGCCGGACAAACCACATCCGGTCATCCTACCTTTTTCTGGCACTTATCACAGCCTGTACCTGTAGGTGTACCGATGCGGTTTGCTCTGGTGGAACCCGGCGTTCCGGAACCAATCTTTGAGAAACAGATTGACTCTCCCCAAGTCGGGATGATGCAATTGCAAGTGCCGAAAGACCGACCGGAATTGCAAACCGGACGCACCTACAAATGGTCAGTCACTCTGATCTGTAATACTAAGCGTCCGTCGGCTAATCCTGTATTCATTAGTTGGATTGAGCGTGTACCCACACCAGCCGCTTTAGAACAACAACTACCATCAACTCCTGCCAAGAGCAATGTGCCGACACGGGTGTGGCGCGATCGCGCTTGGAGTTATGCTGAATCTGGACTGTGGTACGATGCCTTAGACGCAATGTCCAATGTTGAAACCGCTAATTCTAATCAGCTAGCGACCAACGATGATTTTCTGGCTCTGCTTGAGCAAGTTGGTTTGACTCAAATCACGCAACAAGAACGGCTTGATGTTGCCAAAAGACCGTGACTGTCGAAGAGAAAGCGGGTAAAGCGTGAACATTAGTGCAATACCGGGAGTAGGGATACACCATGTAACCCTGCTCCCTCTTTTCAGGTAACCATGAACCATGAGCAAATAACTAACTCCAATTACCAATCAGAATAAACGGCGACCAAACGGCTGGATGATTATAATTGACATTAGAAATCATCTTAAGCTGCGCCTGTCTTAACGCTTCTGCCCTAGTGATGTCAGGTTGGCGTAGCTGGCGATAAAATTCAGCAATCAACGGTACAGTTGCTTCATCATTGATATACCACAGCGTCGCTACCGCACTCTCTACACCTGCTCGAACCGCGACACCCGCAATTCCTAAAGCGGAACGATTATTTCCCGTTGCGGTTTGACAAGCACTCAAGGTGAGCAGTTTCACCGCTTCTCGGCGACCGCGAGACCGTAAGAGATTGTCCAGTTCTTCAATACTAATTTGTTGATCATAACCCAGGATAAAGGTACTCTGGGAATCGACACCAAATTTGCCATGGGTAGCCATGTGAACCACGGGGAAATTTTGGCGTCGGAGCTTGGCTTGTAAGTTTAAGAAGGTAAATTCCTGATTAATTAACTCTGTCCCGCCTAATATTTCCTCGACCACATTTAACTCAGCTTTTACATTCGTCAGGGGCGCAAAGGGCGGTTTGGCAACAGTTAAACCTAGACTCAACGCTTTTAACTGATTGCGATCTAAAGGTTGGCTGGTGGTTAATGACAGACTGGGAGTAATGGCAATGGGATATTTCTCAATCAAAAACTCTTGACCATCATGCAGCGCACTCATGGGTATCTGACGTAAGACGCCATCGTTGATGAAGACTAATGTCTTGGGTTGCATGACGGCTAAATCGGCTTCCATGGGATGAATTAACCGATCATAAATTTTTTTAGCTTGGGGGATATATTGCTCCGTGGTGCGTAGTTCCAGAAAGTAGCGGAGCTGCTCAATCTCGGCTTCGATCTCTTCCTTAGTGATGGGAATCGGATAGTTTTTCAGGGAACCATCGGGCGATCGCAGGATCATCTCAGTGCGATCGTTTAAAATGATCGAGTAGATGACCGCCGTATTCGTATCCGCTAACCCTTTCTCATTTTGGGCTTTGTCTTTAGCCACTTGCACGCATTCATCGCCGAAAAAGTTTTCCAACTCTGCCAATTTGAGCAGTTCGACGATATCGATGACCTCTTTGAGAGGTGAAACCTCTTCCTGGGAGTTGGCTTCGCTCAAATCGCTACTGGAAGCATTGAGGAGCAAATCAATTAATTCCCGATAAACGGGTTCAACCTGTTCTCGGAAATCGAGTTGTAATTCTTTATTGGTAACTAAATCGCCGCGAATATTTTGCAGCGTCGCGATCGCTTGTTCATAAGCGACAATGGCTGAGGCGATGTCACCTCTGGCTTTCAGCATCCGCCCAGCTTGCCATTCCCAGCGATACAAACTATCGGAGGATTGAATTTGCTGGGCGCTAAATTCAGCTTGACGAGTCAACGCCATCGCCGTGTTGTAGTCTCCAGCGGATTCATACAACTGTCCTAAGCTCCCTAGGGCAAAGGATTGGGCTTTGGTATCGCCAATCTTTTGCGCTATCATTAGGGCTTGGGTTAAAAGCTGGATCGATTCTTGGGTTGAAGCCTCTGACTCGATCCGTTGGAAACTCTCAGCTAGGTTAATCAGGGTATAGGCTTTCTGTCGTGAATCCGGTATTCCAGGGAGGAGTTCTCTGACTCGTTGCCAATTGCTTTGCAGAAATGCCCGATCGCTCTCACTCAAGGGTTGGGCGGAATGATCAACGACATTGGCAGAATGACGACTAATCACCCAGCGATTTAAATTCATTAAGGCTTTAATTTCGGTCAAACTTCCCAAGGCTTGCGCCGTTTCCAGACTTTGCTCAAAGAATAGTCGGGCTTGCGTCCAATCCTGAAGCGCGTCTTGGGTTAAGCGCGTCGCCTGTTGCACATCTCCTTCTAACTCCGCCACCTGCGCCTGATAACTAGAGCGGTTGGCTCGGCTGACATAAACATTTCCCACATTATTTAAAGCCGTGGCAATAAAACTATTATTATTCAATGCGCGGGCAATTTTCAGGCTGCGTTTGTGGGCAGAAATTGCCTGATCATAGTTGCCTAAACTCCAGTGGGCATTGCCTAAAGCGCCCTGAGCGGCGGCTTCGGCTAAGGGATCTTGGTATTCACTGGCGAGTTCAATGGCTGACTCTAAAAGGGTAATCGCTCGCGGATGCTGTCCCAAATCATTGTAGGCTTGGGCTTGTTCCGTTAATAGCCCAGCCATCCGTTTTTGGGTTTCTGCATCCGACGAAGCTTGGTAAATTTGGATCGCCTTTTGCCAGTGGGCGATCGCCTGAGCCAGTTCCCCCATTTGCCGATAGGCTAAAGCCAGGTTATTGTGAACAATTGCTCGATCTTTGTCGTCAGTGATTTGAGGTAAGACTTGTTCCCACAAGCGAATCGCTTGGGCAAATTCGCCGATTTGATAGGCTTCAATTCCCTGGGAGACAAGCTGTTTTTCAGACGTCGGTGTGAGCAGTTGCTGCTGTTGAATTGCTGTTGCGGGTTCAGCTTGTCCAGTAGACCAGGGATGAAAGCTGATACAAAAGATCAGACTGGCTAAGGATAATCCAATAAATCGACGCCAAAGCTGCCAACCGTGGGACATTTTTCGGAACAATGATAACAATTAACTCTATTTTATAAAATTTCTATCTGAACTGGGGGGTCTGAATTTGAGGACTCTGGGTTTATCAACGGACAAAAACAGGGGACAAAGCGTCTCCTAAACTGCTACTATATTGTATTTCTTCCGGTCACTGATGCTGAAAGTAGAACAAGCAATAAAAGACTATTACCTAGCAGGAATGCCATGGGGTATGAATTAATTTTTGGGAAAACGAGATGCTTTATAGCTATCATCATAACGATTAGGACAGGTTTGACGGCTCTGGCAACCACGTACCCGAATCAACCGTCTGCCCTAGAGCCTCTTGATCCTACCTTTTGCGATAAACAGTCCGGGGTTTCTCTGCATCCTTGTCAACTGATGACCTTTGCACTACTGGTTTATGTTTAAACGGTTTCTTTGGGCTTTAAATCTGGTGTACTTGAGCTGGAGTGGTATCGCCTTAGCTCAAGACTTACCATCGATGAGCCAAACGACTCCAGAGATTCCACCGGGTATCCTGGAACCCACTCGTCCCAATCTACCCTCTTTGCCGACGACGCCCCCAGAGACGCCCCCATCACTTCCTCCCCTCACACCCACCCCAGAACCCTCCCTGACGCCAATACCCGATGTGGAGGTCAATGTCAAGGTAAAACGAGTCGAGGTATTAGGGAGTACGGTTTTTTCCCCGGATCAATTGCAAGATGCTGTTGCACCCTTTATTGGTCAAAATGCTTCCTTTGAAGAACTCTTAGCAATTCGCACGGCGATTACCGAGTTATATACAGACAATGGCTATACCACTTCCGGTGCATTTCTCCCGTCTCAGGATATTACCGATGGTGTGGTGAGCATTCAGGTGGTTGAAGGTAGCATCGAACGCATTGACATTCAAGGATTAGAGCGCTTGCGGGATGATTACGTGCGATCGCGGATTCAGTTGGCGACGCAAACCCCGGTGAATATTCGTCGTTTGGAGGAGGCGTTGCAACTGCTGCAACTTGATCCGGTACTCGATCAAATTCAAGCCGAGTTATCAGCGGGAACGATGGCGGGGACAAATGTGTTAACCCTACAGATAGAAGAGGCAAAACCTTGGACTAGTGCTGTCATTGTCGAGAATCGAGATTCTCCCAGTGTCGGTTCCTTGGGGGGAACCGTGAGAGTCGAGAATCGGAATCTCTTGGGATTAGGCGATCGCATTAGTGCTGATTATGGCATAACTGAAGGAGTGGATCAGTATGGGCTTCGCTATGAAATTCCTTTGAATCCCAGGGATGGTAAGTTAAGTCTTAGTTATAACCGTAGCGATAGTGATATTGTTGAAGATCCGTTTTCGGTTTTAGATATTAACTCCAACTCAGAAACCTTTTCTGTTGGGTTTCGCCAACCGATTGTCCATACGCCAACGAGTGACTTTGCCTTGTCCTTGTCCCTGGATTTGCGTCAAAGCCAAACCTTTGTCCTAGATGATATCCCTTTTTCCTTTTCCCTGGGACCCGAAGACGGGGAATCGAAAGTAACTGTGGTGCGATTTAGTCAAGACTGGCTCAACCGTTCCACTGATCGCGTCTTAGCCGCGCGATCGCAGTTTAGTTTTGGCTTGGATGCATTTGACGCCACCATCAATGATACGGGTACGGATGGGCGGTTTATGAGCTGGGTGGGACAGTTTCAATGGGTGCAAGCTTTAGACGCTGATAGTATCATTATTGCTCGTGCGGGAGCGCAATTATCGAATGATTCTCTTTTACCATTAGAACAGTTCAGTATTGGCGGAATTGATACCGTGCGAGGGTATCGCCAAAATCAGCGCGTGGCTGACAATGGAATTATTGGTTCTGTGGAAGTTCGTTTCCCGATTATCAGCCAACCTGAGGGAATTGGCACGGTTCAAATTGCTCCGTTTTTCGATATTGGCACGGTTTGGAACCACGAAGATGAGGTGACTAATCCGAACACCTTAGCCAGTCTTGGGTTAGGACTGTTGTGGCAACGCGATCCATCGTGGTCAGCACAACTGTATTGGGGGATTCCCCTCAATAGCGTTGAGGATGAAGGCGGTTCTCTGCAAGATCATGGGATTACATTTTCTATTCTTTTTCAACCCTTTTAACCCTTACTTTTCACGGGATCTGGAAAACCTCTCTCTTGATACTCGCCAACGAGTCTTTGATACTCATCAAC
>CAZNNK010000314.1:0-7509 GCA_964574085.1 uncultured Coleofasciculus sp. | reverse complement strand
GTTCAGTGGGCCACTGATAGTTACGCTGAGTCACGTCGAGGACTTTGTAAAGACGGTTGGATTCGAGTTCGTCGGGGCAGAAAATACGGAAGTTGTTGGGATTTTGCTGAATCACATCCCGGAGATATTGTCCGACTCTGTAGGTATTACTCACACTTCTTTCACCCCGTTTACACCCTTCGCCAGCTTCGGGATGTTCTACAGGAACCGCGTAGTTAAAAATATTCGGTAACTCCAAGGGTTGACGCATACGCCCGCCGAAGGTGTGGGGATTGCTGCCCATGCGCCGTTCCCCTTGGGGACATTGGTCTAAAATGTCGGGGAAGGGTTGCCCTTGTTCGTCAAAGAGTTCCTCTGGACGGTAGGAACGGAACCAATTTTCCAGCAGTTCTAGATGTTCGGGATTCTTTTTAACCCCTTTAAGCTTGGTGAGACCGGAAATTCCCTTCAATCGGTACGCCGTCGGCTTCTTTAATCCCTGTCCATCCTTTAGGCGATCGCAAGATGATTAGGGGCCAACGGGGTTTGCTGAGGCGGTTCCCGGAACGGGCGGCTTGTTGAATCCGACAGATTTCCTGATATGCCCAATCCATGGAAGCATACATATCAGCATCCAAGTCCTCATCTTCGACAATTCGCACTTGGTAGCCGTACCCGGTAAACAGATGCAGTAATTCCTGATCACTCATCGTGCCAAAAATAGAGGGGCTGGCAATTTTGTACCCATTCAGATGCAAAATCGGTAAAACTGCCCCGGATTCAGCCGGATCAATGAATTTATTACCATGCCATGCTGTAGCGGTGGGTCCAGTTTCTGACTCACCATCGCCAACAATACAAGCGACGACTAGATCGGGGTTATCCATTACCGCCCCAAATGCTGTCGCCAAAGCGTAGCCTAATTCTCCGCCTTCGTGAATCGTGCCCGGAATCCCTGGATACAGGTGAGAGGGAAAGCCACCGGGCCAAGAAAACTGCTTGACTAACCGATGCACTCCAGCTTCATCGAAACTAAGGTCATCATAGTAATCCCGTAACGATCCTTCTAGGTAAAGATTGGCAAGGTTCGCGGGCGCACCATGTCCGGGTCCCGTTACCAGAAACAGGTTGGCATCGTAACGCCGGATCAGTCGGTTGAGATGGGCATAGACTAAATTAATACCGGGACAAGTCCCCCAATGACCCAGTAAACGGTCTTTGATGTGTTCCGGTTTTAAGGGTTCGCGTAAGAGAACATTATCTTTGAGATAAATTTGAGTCGCCGCTAGGTAGTTAGCGGCACGGCGATACTTGGCGATCGCGTCGAGTTCTGATCCCTGATTTTGACGGACTTGGGCAACGGGAATTTCCGGTTGAGATAAAGACGGTTTGGGTGTTGAAGTGGTTATTGTCATGATTTATTAATATTCAAATTACAGAAAATTTTTACTGCCACGGTAGCGGTAAGTAGTCGGACAAAAGAAAACAGCACGCTCACTAAGTTTTGTAAACAAGTCTCCAACCCTTACCAAGGACGTAGCTTGCTTCTTTTCGGGAGCGAGTTCTTCACTGTTCACGTTAATTGTGTCCACCTACTTACTCATCTCCTGTGCAGTTTACCCAAACTTTTCCGGGGAATTCTCCTACTTGGGATAGATCATGCCTTTTTGTACATGCACAGGAGTAGACGCATGCCATGGCACGTCTGTCAATTGTAGGGGCGGGTTTAGGGACTAAAACTCAATAAGAAGCCGATAGCTGAACAACAAAACCCGTCCTCATTCATAAGTCAAACACGGGCTAATTTTATCGATAAATAATAAAACTTAATCTTTTGTAACATACTTTTTACAGAACTATACATAAAAAGGGCAAGTTGAAACTGAGTAATGAGTAAAAGAACTCGGCTAGAAAAGTTTGCCCCTATGAATACCTGTAAAAAATGGATGACCCAATTCTCGACTCCTTTCTTCACGAAATGTCTACCCTTAATGGGAACAATCCTCGCAGGACTTAGCTTCACCTCATCAGCTTCAGCCGTTACTCTCAGTAATGGTTCATTAGAGGTAACAATTAGGGATGATAACGGGGCAATTGATGCACTTATATTTGATAAAGAAAGTTTCTTCCGTAGCGACTTCTTTAATCCCGGAGAGCCAGTCTCTGATTTTGGGTTTCAGAATGGAGCGAATCCCGCTACGTTTACAAGAAACACAACCACAGGAATCACTGAACAACCTGTTACCGTTGCCAAAGCGGGTGAATCGGTTGTCGTGACAGGGACTTATACAGGAGGCAGTGCGACTGTTGAGTTTAGGCGTACCTATTCCCTAATAGATGAACTCTATGCTTTGCTTGTTAAAACCGATTTAGTGAATAATGGTTCAGCCGTTGAGCTTCGATATTTTGATACGTTTGACCCTGACCAAGGGATTGATCAATGTCATGGCTTCGATACATTTAATGATATATTTACACTGGACACGGCTGCCGGAATTGCCACGGTGGGTCAAGCAACCGAGTTGGGTGGTCTAACAGTTATTTTAGGTTCATTAGATACTAAAGCGACCGTTGGAGCCGATCTGGGTTTATCTATCCAGAATGGGTTTGAGTTAAACAATTTCTTGAATACTCCCTCTGATCCGAATGGAACCTTTGCCGATGTTGGCATACACATTGGGAGTTCAAATGTACTTCTAGCGGCTGGTGAAACCGCTTCGTTTGAATATATCCAAGGATATGGCAAATCAGTTGCCGACGCACAAGCAGAGTTTAAGTCAGCGGCGGCGGCTACGGTTCCGGAACCGTCTCCTCTACTCGGCTTACTCGCTGTGGGGAGTTTCTTGCTTTTCCCAGCATCTGGCACGATGAAGGGAGATAAGTTTTGACCCTTCGCTTCGGAAAGAGGGCATGGCGCGTAAGTTTTGAGTTGAAACTGAGTTAGACCTCCGACATCTTCCACAAGTCAGATATCAGGTATAAAATAATGCGATATGCTGATTAGAGTCTCTCTGTTTCTAGTGGCGACATGTTTCCTCTATATAATATATAGTATCTCTCTCCTGCTCCCAGACGTGCCATGGTACGTCTCTACTCTGAATAAACTTGACAAATTGTGATTAACACTCCTGTGCATCTGCTCCTCATTGATGAGGACCCAGATGAACGAGCCTTAATCATTCGTCAATTGCAGCAAGAGTTTTCCACACTGCACGTCGCCCAGCCGACCCATGCTAAAGACCTAAATCAGGTACTTTTAGAGGGTCATTTCGATATCGCGATCGCGGACGATGAACTTCCTTGGACTACAGGTATAGCGGTCTTTAAGCAGGTTAAACGTCTGCAACCCGCTTGTCCATTTATTATGTTCACCAGTCAAGACAGTGTAGAACTCGCTGTAATGGCAATGAAAGCGGGTATAGATGACTACATTATTAAATCGCCGTCCCATTATAAAAAATTGGTGACAGCCGTTCGTTCTGTGTTAGCGCCTAAGCTAAAGTCTCAATCTTCTGGGCTAGAAGCGACTTCACCGATCACCATTTCCCAGAACCTGCAACTGATCGCGACACTCCAAGCTAGGGTCACTCAGCAAACAACAATTGTGCGGTTTAGTCAATATGCCTTAAGGGGGATTGACATTGATTCGTTAATGAATTGTGCGGTGACGCTTTTGGCAAAAACTCTCGACGTAGACTATGCCAAAGTCCTGGAATTACTTCCTGATGGTAACGCCTTATTGTTGCGGGCGGGTGTAGGTTGGCAGATTGGCTTAGTCGGTCAAGCTACTGTGGATACGGAAACCAATTCTCAAGCCGGCTATACTCTCCTGTCTCAAGAACCAATCGTGGTCGAAGATTTGCGAACAGAATCGCGATTTTCGGCTCCGCCTCTATTACGGGATCATGGGGTTGTCAGTGGGATGAGTGTGATTATTCCGGGACTCTCGTTGGCGAAGCCTGGGACTCTTAAACATTGGGATACTATGTCCACCCCCGATAGTCAACCCTTTGGTATTTTGGGCATTCATAGTACAGAGTTCCGCCAGTTTAGCCAAGATGATATTAACTTTTTGCAAGCGATCGCGAATATTCTCGGTGCAGCAATTGACCGTTGTCAACAAGCGGAACGATTGCGGATATTGGAGAGTGCGGTTAATGCGAGTAGCAATGGGATTTTAATTAGTGATCCCCATCAACCGGATAACCCAATTATTTTTGTCAATGCTGGGTTTGAACGACTCACCGATTACAGCGCCTCAGAAATACTCGGTCGTAACTGTCGCTTTTTGCAGGGAGATGACTCCAATCAAGCCCAACTTGAGGAAGTACGACAGGCGATTGCAACACAAAAAGACTGTCAAGTAACCTTGCAGAACTATCGTAAAGATGGTTCTGTATTTTGGAACGATCTCTATATTTCACCTGTGCGAAATTCCCAGGGAACATTGACTCACTTTCTGGGAGTACAAACAGATGTCACCGCCCAGAAATTAGCCCTAGAAAAGCTCCGCCAACAAGCCCAACTGCTTGACTTAGCCAATGATGCGATTATGGTGCTGGATTTGCAGGGCAAAATTACCTATTGGAATCAGGGGGCGCAACGTTTGTATGGCTGGAGTAGTCAGGACGCTATTGGGCAAAATGCTCACCAATTGCTGCACACGATTTTTCCTCGGGCGTTAAGCGACATTCAGGCTCAATTATGGCATCAAGAATATTGGCCCGGTGAGTTAATTCAAACGACACAGGACGGGACTCAAATTACCGTGGCGAGTCGTTGGACATTACAGCAAGATAATCAAGGTAACCCATTAGCTATCTTAGAAGTTAATCATAATATTAGCGCATACAAACGCACCGAGAAAGCCCTGCGTCAGAGTGAACAACGATTCCGGTTGGCGGTAAATCATAGTCCGGATATGTTGGTCATCTATGATGCTCAACGACGGTTTGTTTTTGTGAATACGACAACCCTTGAGCGCACAGGGAAGTCATTAACAGATTATCTGGGACACAGGGATGAAGAAATCTGGTCGCCGGAGGTTACTGATCCGTATTTACCGACACTCAAGCAGGTGATAGAAACCCGCACTCCCCAGACGGTAGAAGCCACAATTACCTTACCGAATACTAACCCCTTCACCACCGTAATTAAGTATGTGCCGATGTTGAACGAGCTAGGGCAAATTGTGCAAATCCTCGGCTTTACGTTTGACATTACTCAGCGCAAGCAGCTTGAAATTCAATTGCGACAAACAATTGACCGCCTGCAAACCTTACAAACCCTTGACCAAGCCATTCTCGCCGAACAACCGCCACCTGCGATCGCGCAAGTGGCGTTAACAGGTTTAACATCCCTGCTATCGTGTCGTCATCTGAGTGTCGTGGTGTTTGATTGGGACTCACAGCAAGCCACCCTACTCGCCACTAACGGTGAGATGGAAAACCTAGCTGGAAAAACGATTAGTCTCGAACCGTTTACCTCAGAGTTTGCTCAATTTGCTGACCGTAAAATTCATCAACTCAAACAATCAGAGATTGTGAGGGGATTACGACCCGTTGTCCAAGCTTTACTGTCACAGAACGCGGCATCCTTCTATATTATTCCGCTCAGAAGCAAGCAGGAAATAATCGGAACACTCAACCTAGAGTTCAGTGATGAAAATGACCTGGATGATGAACATAAGACCATTGTCCAAGAGGTGGCAAATCAACTCGCGATCGCGATTGCTCAATCCCGATTACAACAGCAGCTTAAACGCTACACCACCGAACTCGAAGAACGGATCACTGAACGAACTCAGGAATTGCAAGCCATCAATGCGGAACTCGAAGCATTTTCTTACACCGTTTCCCACGATCTTAGAGCGCCGTTACGGGCAATGCAAGGGTTTGCTAATGCCTTAGTTGAAGACTGCGGTTCCCAATTAGATTCAATTGGTTTAAACTATGCTCAACGGATTACTACGGCTGCTCAGCGTTTGGATAAAATGATCCAAGATTTACTGGAATATAGTCGCTTGGGGCGTCTAGACTTTCCGCTAAAATCAATTAGTTTGGACTCCATTGTGTCAGAAGTCCTCTTCCAACTTCAGGAACTGATTAAAAACAAAAATACCCAAATTAAGGTAGCCGAGAAAGGGGTAATACCTCTACCAGAGGTTTTGGGTCATCGTGCTACACTTATGCAAGTTGTATCAAATTTGATCGCTAATGCGATCAAGTTTGTCCCAGAAACAGTACAGCCTCAGATACAGGTGTGGGCAGAAGAACGAAAAGACGTTAATGGTAGTACATGGATACGACTCTGGATCGAGGATAATGGAATTGGCATTGAACCGGAATATCAAGAAAAGATTTTCCTGGTATTTGAACGCTTACATGGTCGTGAACACTATCCCGGTAGTGGTATTGGTTTAGCCCTTGTCCGCAAAGGTATGGAACGTCTAGGAGGACATTCGGGCGTTGAATCATCACTCCATCAGGGAAGCCGATTTTGGATTGAGGCGCAAAAAGTAGAGACGTGTCATGACATCTCTGTTAGGGAATAGGAGCGGGTTTTACCGATCAGGTTTGGCTGTAAACTGATAAACGACTAAACCTGTTCTCCTCAGTCTTTGATGTTTTGAGTAAGTTTTATGGAGACAATTATGAGTAGCAAACCTGCTGATATTTTACTCGTTGAAGATGATGATAATGACGTTTTTTTGATTCAGCGTGCATTTAAACGCCTCGATTTACCTCATTCACTGCAAGTTGTCACAAATGGAGAGGAGGCAATCAATTACCTAGACCGCAAAGCACCGTATGATAACCTAACATCCCATCCTATTCCAACTCTTATCTTACTCGATTTAAAACTACCTCGTAAATCCGGTTTAGAAGTTTTAGCTTGGATTCGACAGCAATCTCGGTTAAAACGTCTATTAGTGGTGGTATTAACGGCATCCAGAGAAACGCCGGACATTAATAAGGCTTATGATATGGGGGCGAATTCTTATTTAGTGAAACCTGTAAACTTTCATGATTTTTTAGAAATGATTCGTACCCTTGACCTATATTGGTTAATGTTCAACGAAAAACCGTTAGTCTGAATTATAAATTTCCATTCCCTATTCCCTATTCCCTATTCCCTATTCCCTATTCCCTATTCCCTGTTCCCTGTTCCCTATTCCCTGAACAATGACAAATGACAATCCCGTAAGAATCCTGCTCATTGACGATAACCCCGACGATCGCATGTTAGCGCTACGCCGACTAGAGCAGGAGTTTGACCATTTACAGTCTCAAGAGATTACTGATATCAACCAACTCAAACAGGCATTAGCCGAGCGAAAGTTTGATATCGTCGTCACCGATTATAGCTTACGTTGGAGCAATGGTTTAAACGTACTCCACCAAGTCAAGCAACAGTATCCAGATTGCCCTGTAGTCATGTTTACCGGGACAGGAAACGAAGAAGTTGCTGTCGAAGCGATGAAGTCAGGACTTGACGATTATATTATTAAATCGCCTCAGCATTATACTC
>CAZNNK010000313.1:0-7511 GCA_964574085.1 uncultured Coleofasciculus sp. | reverse complement strand
AAATTTGCCCTTCTTCATCAATTAAGAGCAAGGCGTTGGCGAATCGTTTGGTATAACTCTGGAATTTTTCTATCGCTTTTAAGGAGTCGAAACTCATTAATACTGAACGCACGCCCGAACTCCGATTTCGTCGCAAGCTAACATTGCTCAGTTCTTCAGGAAGTCCTTCAAAAAATTGAATGGATGGCGTTTGGGTAGTCATTTTAAATGGCGAATACTATATAGTTCAGTATACAAAACTTGATGCCTCTCACCAAAGAAATCCTCTGAGCGGCAACAAATCCCCGACTTCTGCTCAGGATACTGCTGGCGAATAGGAGTATCCTCCCAGACATCAGGGATCTATTCAGGAGAGGGGGAGATGGGGTGAGTAGGGGCTTGGTTCCCAAGCCCCTACATTTTTATTAGGGGTGAGACAGCCGGACATCATATCACATCTGGGTGCAACCGAAACGATAGTCGTGAAACCCGCCCCTATACCATCAAACCTTACCTCCCTTCGTTGCACCCCATGTCATGAAACCTAGAATCTATTGATCGTTTACCGATGACTGGTGACAACAGTCGGTAATGCACCCGTTCGGGATAAAGGTGCCGCCATTTGTAAGACTTTCTCCATCAGCCATGGCGCAATCCGACTGCACCACACGGCTAAATGACTTTGCCATCCTACCAAAATTTCTGGTGAATCCTTTTGCAGTCCTGTGACTAGGGCTTGGGCAACTTGCTCCGGTGTCATGGGCATGACCCAGCGAAATAGCTGTAAACCGCGCACCATATCAGTATCCGTCAGGGAGGGGAGCAAGGCAATCACCCGGATATTATAGGGCGCTAGTTCGCCTCGCAAGGCTTGGGTGAAGCCTAAAATTGCAAACTTGGTGGCGGAATAGGTCGCCATCGTCGGCGCGGCGACTTTGCCCATTAAACTGGACACATTAATAATGATGCCTTGGCGTCGAGCTGCCATGCGTTTGGCAAGCAGACGGGTAATCGTGTATAATCCCATCAAGTTAATCGCCAGCTCCTCCTGCATCTTTGGCAGTTTCGCGTTCAAAAAGGGAGTTTGATGGGCAACGCCTGCACAGTTAACCAAGATGTGAACGGGTCCATAAGTGCGCCAAGCGCGTGCAATTTCTACATTCACGTCTACCAGTTGGGTTAAATCTAACGCCAAAATAGCGACCTCGACACCTAAATTTTCAATCTCCGTCGCCACGGCTGCTAAACGTTGGCGATCGCGGGCGATTAAGATTAGGCGCTTAACACCGTTTCGGGCAAGTTCGAGGGCGATCGCACGACCAATTCCTCGCGATGCTCCGGTAACCAAAGCAGTCTTTCCTTGAATATTCATGGCAAAAACCTCACTGAGTTCAGTCTCACTCGGTTTTTTCCGATTATTCATGCTCAGGGGTACATAACTCCTCCTAACCGCCTCAGCATGAGGTGAGACATAAGTAATCAGAACGTCGGATTATCTCTCAGTTGCACTAAAACGTTGAAGAGTAGGACTTGTTTCACGCTGCGCCATTTTTTGAGTGAATGGGCGAGTGATCGGGTGGTGAAACAGTAATCAAATCTTTGTAATCAACGGGTTCTATGAAAAGCTCACCCGTGAGTCGAACATGATCTCCAGTCATGCGGTAACTGCAAAAAGTGAATCATGATCATGATATGTCTCCAGCGGAACTCGGTGAATGGGGAAGCGTGAGTGGTTGATCGAGTGTCCCGATACCTATCTGGTCAGTAATTCGCTAAATCAGCCAACCACCTGACCGTCAAGATAAATGCAAGTGTTGATGCAATTAGCCTCCTATCGACGAGCTTCTACCAGAATCAACTCATTACGCATACATTAGCAATTGTTTCAAGAGGATGGCAATATTTTTTAATAAATTCCTCGTAACATTTCTTTACAAACTGTGAAACCATTTTCCAGATTGACCTGTAGCTGGCTTAACCCTTCGCGAGTACAATGAACAATCAACAATGAACTATCAACCCGAATCAGTGTGTCTATCATCATCATCTTGGCTGAAGTCAGCCTTATCCTGGTTCTGTTATCTCTTGTGAACTGGCTGGTGGGTGTTATTTTCTATCAGCTAATGAAGGTGTCTTGGCTCAAGCAGGGAAGCCAAACGCTGCGTCGGAACATCCGGGGGATCTTGATTCTGAGTGGTATTGTCCTGAGTCTGGCGGTTATCGGTGTCAATGGCTGGTTACTTTACCGAGGCGAAGACTTAACTCAATACACATTGACCTTGATCCGAGGTATCCCTGTGCAATTTTGGGTCACACTCGGCTTGGGGATCATCAAAAGCATCAGTCTGCTGATTTTGGCGGGGATCGTTCTGCGTTCTGTGAATCATTGGCTCAAGGTGGCTTGTATTCGCGCCAAGCAGTTTGAGCAACTCACGGCGAATGATGAGAGCATTGATAACTTTTTTCGCTTCCTGAAAACAACTGTGACAACAAGTACCTGGCTATTGTCAGTAACCTGGTGTACTGAGTTCCTCCAATTTCCAGAGGTTGTTCCTGAGTATCTATATATACTGTTTAAAATTTATGCGATTATAGCGGTTGGCTTGCTCATTTTCAAAGCTACGGCGGCGATTATCGATAGCCTGGAGGCGTTAAGTCACAAGTATTCTAGTCATGACAATCTGCTACGGTTTTATGAGCGCCTGCGACACTTGATCCCCTTTTTCAAGCGATGTCTGGAATATGTGATCTATGTTTGCATGGCGACATTGGTGATCCAGCAGGTAGAACTGATCGCCCAACTCGCCAACTATGGTCCAATTATTGTTAAGATTATCGCCATTATTTTTATGAGCCGCGTTTTTGTCGAGGTGGCTTACTTAGTAGTAGAAGAGGGATTGCTTAAGAATAAGACTCTCAGCGATGTCCAGCGACAAAGACGGTTAACCCTGATTCCCTTGATTCAGAGTTTCCTCAAATATTCCATTTATTTTGGTGCGGGGATCGGGATTCTGAATACCTTGGACATTGATCCCACTCCTATCCTCGCAGCGGCGGGGATTGCAGGGTTAGCGGTCAGTTTGGGAGCGCAGAATCTGATTAATGATATTGTTTGTGGTTTTTTTGTCTTGTTTGAAAATTACTATTTAGTGGGAGACTATATCAGCACAGGAAATGCTGAGGGGATTGTAGAATCCATAGAACTGAGAACTACCCGGATTCGACATCCCAATGGTCAACAGCAGATTCTGCGAAATGGAGATATTAAGGATATCGTTAACTATTCCAAGCAATACATTTATGCGGTTGTGGAAGTAGGTGTGGCTTATGAGTCGAATTTGGATCACGTCTATGGAGTGATTGAGGAGGTGGGTCAGCAATTACAACAATATGATTTGAATGTACTGGAACCGACGCGAGTTGATGGTTTACAGAATTTTGGCGAGTCAGATTTGTTAATTCGCACGCTGACTAAGGTAAAGCCGGGAACTCACCTACGGATTCAGCGCGTACTGCGAAAGTTAATTAAGGAAGCATTTGATCGGGAAGGAATTGAAATTCCCTTTGCCCGTCGGGTGTTGATTTTTAAGCATGAAGCTGAAACCGATAGATTTAACTGAGTTCCCTGTTCCCTAGTCTCAACCGTTAACTTGAACTTTGTCCAACTAATTATGAGTGTTTGATTATCTAAAGATGCAAATAGACTCGGGTTCTACTGGACAGTTTAATTCAGTCAGTGGATTACCCCTGAGGGAAAGTCCAGAAAGATTGTTAAGTCCGGAGAGTGAGCTTAGATCTGTGATTTGATTATTACGAAGAGAGAGGATAGCAAGATTAGTGAGTTCGGCGAGGGGGCTAATATCTTTTATTTGATTATTACGAAGATTCAGGTAAGAAAGATTGGTAAATTTAGAGAGGGAATCTATATCTGTGATTTGATTACCACTGAGGTTGAGTTTAGACAGATGGGTGAGTCCGGAGGGGGGACTTAGATCTGTGATTTGATTCTCACTGAGGTTCAGTACAGAAAGATTGGTAAGTCCAACGAGAGGACTTATATCTTTTATTTGATTATCCCAGAGGTAAAGTTCAGACAGAATTTAGACACCAATCTGTAAAGGTTCTAAATCCATTCGTTGATTGAGAGAGTGCAGCCTGTCCAAATGGGGGAAGAAAGAAATAATTCAAACTGATAACGAGTCCTAAACCCAGCAGTTGGAATAATTGTGTGATTGTTATATTCATGATTTTCACCTTGATTCTTTCATGTCGGTTTATCAGCAAAATGAGTGACCGACTTCATCCCTGATTATAACTACACTGGGCTTCTACAGGAGACTTTAAATCAGTAAGTCAATTGCCAATAAAATTAAGGTTATAAGAATTGCTCAGTCTGGAGATAGAGCTTATATCTGTTATTTTCCTACCACAGAGGTAGAGTGGAGAGTGGGGAGTTTGTTAACCAGGGTCAACTCATTCAATCCCTATCAGTCCTATAAGTACCTGGACATAAATTCTGGACGCTGTACGAAGAAATGTTAACCCGCTTCACATTCTTCCTGCTCCCTGTTCTCCCATCTCATCGGAAAATCTGGGGGAGCTGGGGAAGCTGGGAAAGCGGGGGGAGAGAACGTTATATGTTCGCATGCAACTTGGTATCCACTCCCCACGAGGACATTTTGCACTCCCGCTATTTCATCAAAATTAATATAGCTTCAGAAAAATGCCGCTAAACTATCGATTAAACTGGCAAAGAACCCCCTCTTGTTCTATCGCCTTCTCTGATGAGCCAAAGTTTCCCTCTGTCTAAACTCTCCCGGACATTGTCTTGGGTGTTACTGAGTGCGATCGCGATCGCAGTACTATTAAGACTCGTTAACTTAAGTAGCCGAGAATTTTGGTATGACGAGGTGTTGTCCCTGCTGCTGTCTACGGGTCAAAAAACGTCCTATTTCACGCCGAAGGAGTTGCCGGTTACCTTAGCCGAGTATACAGCGTTACTAAGTTTACCTGTAGAAAACGGTATCGGTGCTATCCCAGCCACTCTAAAAAAGTTGCTCCAGGGATTAGCTGGTGAACCTCATCCGCCTCTATTTTTCCTGGGTCAACATCTTTGGTTGCGACTGTTCGGTAATGGGGTAGCCGCGACGCGCAGCTTGGGTGTTTTATTCAGTATCGGTGCAATCGGTAGCGCTTATGGTTTAGGTCGTCGTTTGCTGGGTCATCCAGGCGGTTTGTTATTGGCGGCTCTTTTAGGTACTAATGCTTATTATCTCTTTCATTCACTCAATGTCCGCATGTATGGTCCACTATTGCTGTGGGTGATTCTCAGCGCTTGGGCGGCGCTGGAATTGATTGAACCCAAAAGGCTGACGGTTGCGGATAAAGAACACAAGGATGGTGAGGGATCGAGTCTCTATACTAAACTCTTATGGAATCTGGTATTCATTGGCTCCATTACCGCCGGGTTCCTCACCTTTTATTACTTTGCCTTTTTTATCGTCGCTCTAGCTGTCTTAGTCTTATGGTTAGATCGGCATCATTGGTGGCAACATGGACTACGGTTTGCAGCGGGGATCGTATTAATGATTCCCTGGGTATTATGGGGAACCCGACAACAGCTACGGAATGCTGATTTAGAGCGGTTTGGCGGGACTCAAACCTGGATGGAAACGGTAGGGAAACATATAGAAGGAGTGGTGCAAACCCTAGGTATTCATTTAGTTTTGGGGGATTGGGTTACCAGTTTGCCCCTTGTCAGTGCTACTATCGCTGGGGTAGGGGCGATCGCATTCTTGGTTGTCTGTAGTATCAGGTTGTGGCGTCAGCAGCACTACCGGGTTTTGGGTGTGGCGTTGCTATTGGGGATTTTCCCACTTGCTTTAGCGTTAATGGTGGATATTGTCAAGGGTCAGTTTACCGTTGGCTTTGGCTGGGGGCGATCAATGATCTTTATTTTACCCGGATGCTTGCTCCTCATTGCCGCCTGGATTGAGCGGACAATGGGAAAATGGCGACCCCTCGCTGCTGCCTTAGTGTTAGGGTTTTATTTGGTAATCAGTATCGGGGATTTCACAGTACGCGATCGCCGAATGTTCCATCAAATCGCTGACTTCATCGAGCAAGAACCCACCACTCCTACCTTAATCGCCATGAATTCCCAGGCTTGGGGTCACGTCCTCCGTTTAGCCTATTATATTCCCCCCGATTTGCCCGTAACCTTACTGGCGCAATCCCCCGCGAAACTGGCTCCAGCATTAGAGACAACCTTGGATACTCAAACGGGCAACTTTCCGCGTGTACTCTGGTTAGATAGCGGCGATCCCGTTTGGTCAGAACCTGAAACCCAGGCAGAAAAACTCCAGTTTCAACAAAACATCCAAACCACTTTAACCTCTGAATATGAGTTGGTCAAAACCCAGCCACTGGTGGGAACAATGGATATAGACCAATTCACGGTTCACCTCTATCAACGTTCTCAATCAGTCGGTGAGAACGATGAACGTTAACGGCTTTGATCGTCTTATGTCTTATGTCTTATGTCATTTGTTATACTCGCTCCTGAAAAGAAGCAAGCTACCTCATACTCGCTTCACCAAATGCAATCAAGCTGCTTAAATCAAACCTAAAAAACAGCTAATGAATGTCAATCCCCCGAATTCCCTGATCCCTGTTCCGTCCGGTTCCTTTGTGGTTCCGGATATAACCACTGTCTTAGGGACAACCGAAGCACCTCCCCTGCGATTTTCTCTGATTATCCCCACGTTTAAAGAAGCCAAGAATATTCCCCAGATTGTCGAACAATTGAGCCGATTACTCGATTCACAATTGGCGGGGGAGTATGAACTGATTATCGTGGATGACAATAGTCCGGACGACACCTGGAAAGTGGCACAGGAACTCACAGCAGATTATCCGCAGCTACGAGTGATGCGGCGGATTGAGGAACGGGGACTGTCTACCGCCGTGATCCGAGGGTGGCAAGTGGCGCGGGGAGAGGTTTTGGGTGTGATTGATGCCGATCTCCAGCATCCCCCAAAACTGTTATGGCAGCTATGGAGTGAGATCCAACGCGGTGCTGATTTAGCCGTTGCTAGCCGCCATGTTGAAGGCGGTGGTGTGAGTGATTGGAGTTTTATCCGCCGACTTTTATCCCGTGGCGCTCAGACGATTGGCTTAATTCTTTTACCGGGGGTCATTGGGCGTGTTTCTGACCCCATGAGTGGTTATTTTATGGTGCGCCGCCAATGTTTAATTGGTCGCCCTCTGAATCCTCTGGGGTACAAAATTTTAATTGAAGTCTTGGGTCGGGGGAAAGTCTCTTGGATTGGAGAAGTCGGTTATGTGTTTCAAGAGCGTCAAGCGGGTGAAAGTAAGGTGACATGGAAACAGTATGTCGAGTATTTGCAACACTTACTGCGCTTGCGTTTATCCCTTGGAGACATTTGTCGATTCTTTCGCTTCGGTGTAGAGGGCTTCCGTGGCGTGGTTGTGGAGATGAGGAATTTTTAGCTGGTGCGAGAGCATGTAGG
>CAZNNK010000312.1:0-7518 GCA_964574085.1 uncultured Coleofasciculus sp. | reverse complement strand
AGTTGCGATCGCTGCTATTGCTTGACCGCACAGCGGTGATTGATGAGTAAGGGAGTCTCCCAGAGTTCGACGCTTGGTTTTTGGCACTTTTATGGGGCAAATTGAGTAAAAAACAAATTGCTCTTCGTCTTCTCTCGCTTTAGCGTAACAGTTCCAGCTTCCATTATCTCCCTCAAATGCCAGGTACAAAGCGGGTTCTCCTTGAATTTTTGCATAAGACCAATCATCTTCTGTAAAGAAGTTGACCATTGTCTGGAAAATGGGTTGGGTTGTAATCGGGTCTTGAGGTGTTGGTTCTGGGGTGTCTTGAGCTAATTCTTGGAAGAAGTTAGATATTGCCCCGATTGTTTCATTAGCGAAATCTTTCGCCACAGTATCGAGGCTATCACCGACTAAATCTGCAAAGAAATTAGTGATAGCTTCAGAGATTTCTTCAGAATCCGGTGTTTCTTTAGATAAAGCTTGGGGACTCAGATAAGACCAGAAAGTACGATAACCTGTTTCACCTGATTCCTGTTGCTGTTTTACAGATAAGGCTAACCAACTTTCGGTGGATAGTAGAGAATAGGGGGACTTGGAATGATCAGGTGGTTCGTCAGTTTCCTGTGTTTCAGATTTTTCATTAGTAGACTTGGATGTTAATTCAGATTGCTTTTGGCTAAGGTTTACAAGGTAGGCGGCGGCTTCTTCAGCGTTGGTGGCTTTTTCGACTAGGAAAGGAAGTAAGTCAGGTTTTAGTCTAGCTTCGATTTGGATGTCAGGTGAGGGTTGAAAATCGCCGTTTTTTAGGGGAGTGCGGACTTCTGGTTTGAGGTTGAATAAGGCTTCAGTGTCAATACGATGGTAAAGTTCGGGGGGTACTTGGAAGGTGAGACGGCAGTCTATGACTTCGTTGTCTTGTTTGGTTAGGAATAGAGCCAAGGCGTGAACAATTAGGAACGATGGAGAATGAGTGTGTAGCGTTAGCTCAGTATCTAGACGATAATATTCAGTCCTAATAGTCATGCGTGACTCTCAATTCTAGCTCCAATCACGAATAAGGCAAGGGGTTAGGTTTCGCTTTGTGTAATTGCATCTTCTGTAATGCATCTCTACTTAAACAACACGCACTAACCACCTCCCTTTTTAAATTCAAGCCAAAGAGAGAGAGAGCAAATCATAGGTTATGTTTCTCCACCACCACAAATATTTATTTTTATCAACTTTCTCAGTATAGCTAATCAAATTCGCTTGATTTAATCCAGGATAAAATTTATAAGTAACATTTACTATTTCTTTCTGGCTTTTCGCAATAATTTCTAACAAGCCGTCATTCAGAATAGTATAATGCTCAAACTCCTCTTCTTTCAAAAAAAGTTTTTCTAGATATTGGCAACTTTCAATTATAAAATCAACATCTTGTTCAACCCATAAATGAACTCCATTTGCACAGTCTTTAATTGGAATACCTATCAAAATTAAATCTTCATATCCCTTCCTTAATAGTTCTTTCATTATTTTATTTGAATCTAAATTTTTAATGTCTTTAAAATCGCGACTATTGGAATTTGTTTGCAACCTAATAGTTTTTGTCATACTATATATTTACCTCTCAATTATTGGAGCTTGTACACCATATGCTGGATGATTAGAATCTATTGGAAAAGTGTGTATTTTATTATTACTTTTCCGAATGACTACAGCACGATCAGTACTCTCTCGTAGTATTCTTTCCGTGGGTTTTAGTCCTCGATCTGGATATTCTTGATATGGCGTTAATACCTCTCCCGCTTCAGCACTAATAGGAACAGAATAAGCCCTGCCGATCCCCATTTTTTCAACATCAAGATTGGCAATTGCTTGTTCAGCTGCTTCTCTTGACAACCATCTACCTTGTGGTTTTTTGCCACTTATTGCTCTTGAAATTATATCAGCTAACTTACGATTTGGACCGTGAGGTCCATTGGTAACATCTTCTTCTACTGGCTCAGGAACAATTGTTTCAGCTTTCTTGCTTGAAGTATCTACTGGATCATTTGCTTTAAAAATATACTTGTAATCCCAACTATCCTTACCATCAATTACTGTGATTGATTGGAAAACTGGATGATTTTGCTTAACAGTATTAGCAACTTTGTGAGCATCTTTATGATTTATTGTACCATTCTTAACAAACGGTTTTTCTGCTTTTTCAAAAGCAGCTAAGCCAGCATCTCGCTCTTTCTTTGTAAATTTACTCTCCTTATCCTTATTTCCCTTGCCCTTCTTACCTTTAAACAGACCCTTCGCTTTTTTAAGAACCTTATCAATGGCTTTATCAATGCGGCTGCGAATTTTCTTAACAATATTCTGTACCTTCTTCGCCAACCCACTAACACCCAGCAGCGAAGCCAAGAACCCAATCACCACAGGGAGCGATCGCGCCAACGCATTCTCCACTAGCTTCGCCGCACCCCCAACAGCACCGGATGCGATCGCGGTTATCGCCTCAATTACCGCATTCACCAGTTCTACCACCTGGCTACCCTGGTTAATGAAGAACATCACGATGTCATAAATTGCCATCGCCGCCTTCACAAATGCTGAAGCTGGATTCAACAACCCGATAATCCATTTGATCCCAGCCGTAATCACTTGGGTGATCAGCATCCCCTTGATTTCTTCAATTACCGTCTCCTTCAAGTCACCGAACTGCTCTTGAACCTGTTCCCACAGTCCCATCGGTCCTTGATTCGCGATAATTTGGAATATCTCAACACTCTTCTCCATCCCAGCGACAACAGGTTCGCCGAAGAGTTTCACTGCTTTGCGGCGGATGTAGTTCCATGTCATCCCTAGTATCTGCGTTACTAAGCTGAAGATACCCTTGAGACTGAAGATATCATCGGGTAACTGAATCCCCATCGAACCCATCGCCCCCGTCAGCCAGCCAATTAAACCCCCTTGCAGGTGAGTCATGATATTGGCAATAAAGTTATCCAACCCCTGCTTCACACCACTGACGAGATTCCCCAAGAACCCAATCGGATCTTTAATAATTGACCCAATCGCACTCGCTGCTTTGGCTAACACGTTTTGCAGCATGTTCTTGAGCTTGTTAATCGTGTCGATTACCCCAGCCATCGCATCAAACGCTTGAGCAAACCACGGTTGATTCGATGCCTTCATCTCCTTAATCTGAGCATCCAGTTGCTGGAGATTCTCTGTGTACTGCTGTGCCAGTTTATCGACTAATTCCGTCTCTTTATCTTTAACACTCTGTTCTAGATCATCAAACTTGGTTTGAATATCCTGTGCGGCTTCGGTACCCACTTGCTTAAGCGCTTCAGGTAAACCCGCAACATACTCTTTAATGTTTTCTCTACCCTCAGTAATTCTCTCTTTCGCCTTGTTTAGCTGATCACTGACATAGTTGGCAATATCGGTTAGACCTTTATCTATCTCGTTTATATACTGATTACGTCCTTCATCAAAGAAGGCTGTTACTTCAGGGGGTACACCCATCAATTTGTCTTTTACCCAACGTCCAGCCCCCCATAGCCCGTCATACCGCTTTTTATACTCTTCCATGTGAGGAGCAACATACTCCTCAAATTTTTGTTTAGCGGTATCAGCCGTTACCTTGAAACGGTTGGTAACTTCTGTATCTAAACCATTGAGGATACCTTCAACATCTGTTTTAGTCTCCTGGTAAATCCCATCAATGTCTTTAGCGACTTTATCCCTTTCCTGCTCATCCTTCGTTTTTGTTTCATCCTGACGCCCCATCACTTGAGCCAAGAGCTGCTCCCGCTCACCATGCATTCCTTGGAGCTGGGTTTGACTGATCGTTTGGGCTTCAGACTGTGCCTGATTTAACGTTCCTTGCTCCTGCTGACGATACTCCTGTGGTGCTTCAACGGCTCTTTGTTGAGCGCCTTTCTTAGCATCCAACGCTTGCACAAATTGGGGTTCATTGGAAGAAGCCAGTTGTTCTGGCGTCACATCAGCCTCAGCCATCTGCTGATCAAGTTTCTGACTCTCAGCTTGCATGGGTGCAGAAACTTCGGATTCCGGTTTGGGTTTCGGTGTGGCTTGAGCTGCACCAATATCTCCTGGTGTTGACCCTGCATCCGGCTGCTCTAAGGGTTTTACCTGTTTGGATTCAATCCCACTGGTATCAGGCGCTTCCTGGGTTTTCTCGGCAACGGGACCTGCGGCTTGTTCTGCTGTTTCTTTCGCCTGATTGGACATATCGTCCTTCACCGAAGAAAGCAGATTATTGTCTTTAAATTTATCAGCATCTTCTAGGGTTTTGGGAGCCGCTTGGTTCACCTTGTCCATTACCGCAGCTTTAAAGGCTTCGGCATTAAATTCTCCAGGGGGTTGCTGCTCCATCTCCTGGACTTGCTTGTCTTGCGCCTTACTTTCTACTTCATTGCTGGGGGGTTCAGAGGCATCCTGGGCTTCCTTTGATTCAGACTCGGCGGGATCATGTTGTTTTTCTTTCTGGGCAACTCCCTTAGCTTTTTTGACTGTAGCTTGGAAATCGGGGTCAGCGTCTGGGGAAGCTGGCGATGCAGCGCCACCGCCTTTGGCTTCACTCTTGGGAGCATCACTTGCAGCCGTTGGCTGAGTACCCATCTCAGTTGCACTCGCGGGTGCGCCACCTGCTGCCATTTCCGGTGCCGCCGCCATACCACCCGGTTCTGCTGTCTCTGGTGCGGCTCCAGTTCCCCCACTCTCTACCTGGGGAGTGGCTGGAGTCATCTCACCCCCTGATTCGGGTGCTGCCGATGGTGCTGCTGGAGCTGGTTGTGCTGGCTGGGGTTGGACGCCTGCACTGGATTGTTCGTCTTGAGGATTTTCCCGGCGTTGGATTTTCGGTTGTGGGATAGAAGTCGGTGTCAGGTTTGGTTTCGGCTGTAACTTATTGCGTTTCGTCGCGACTTGCTTAACCGATTTTGCCTGAACCTGATTGCCATTTTGTTGCACGACATGAGTTAACTCATGTGCCAATAATTCCTGTCCCGGCTTGCTATCGGGTTGATATTCTCCCTTTTTGAAGAAGATGTCTTTACCCGTTGTAAATGCCTTTGCCTGTATCGATTTATTTAGTTTGTCTGATTCAGAATCGGTATGAACTTTTACCTGACTAAAATCTGCCCCAAACGCCTGTTCCATTGGCTGGCGCACGTTCTTGGATAGGGTTTGTCCACTACCGCGTTTCTGTTGAATGGATTGTTCGAGAGAGGGTGTAGCTGTGGCGTTAGAGGATTGTGACGGTGTTTCTTTTTTCTGAACTATTTCTGCCTCTGGTTCCTGGAGAGGCTGGTTTTGGATGTCTTCATCCTCAGCATTGTCCTGACGTTGAACCGTTTGAGCGGATGACTGATTCAATACAGGATTAACTGGCTTAATAGGTGACTCAATTCGCTGAGATTTAAAGGTATTGAGTCGATTTAATCCGGGGTTAGGGGTAGTTTTTATTGGCTGGACAATCTGATTCGACAACCTGCCCAAATTAACCTGTCTCTGAATCGAAGATGAGGGTGTACCGGGAACGTTGACCGGAATTTCGAGAAAATTATGATACTCTTCTGATTGTTCGGTTTGTTGATCGGGTGTGTCTGAAGTTTCTCCTTGGCGTTGAACAGTTTGAGACTCACTCGATGATATCTCGTCTTCTTCCGCCTCTGGTATTTCCTGGCGTTGGATAGTTTCATCCAACTCCTGTGGCTCTTCTTCTGAGTCTGGTTCGACTTTTTCCTCGTTTTCAACGGGCTGCTGCTGAATCGAATTGCCTAATTCCCCCAAGTCCCCTTGTCGTTGTATAGAGGATGGTGATGTACCAGGAGCGTTAACCGGAAGTTCTAAGAAATTACGATCAGATTGTTCGGCTTTAGCCTGAATGTCAGGTTCTTCTGCGGAGTTCTCAACGCTGTCTACTTCTGATTCAGGTATTGCCTCGGCTTCACTATTGGGGATTTCCTGGCGCTGGATAGTTTCATCTTCTTCCTGCAATTCTTGTTCAGCTTCTGGCTCAACCTTTTCCTCATTTTCAACGGGCTGCTGTTGAATGGAATTGCCTATTCCCCTGAATTTAACCTGTCTTTGTATAGAGGATGGCGATGTACCCGGAGCGTTGATGGGAAGTTCTAGGAAATTACGAGCGGGTTGTTCGGCTTTAGCCTGAATGTCAGTTTCTTCTTCTGGATTCTCTACGCTGTTTACCTGGGGTTCAGCGATTTCCTCGGCTTCACTGTCGGATATTTCCTGACGCTGAATACTTCCATCTGATGCTGAACCATCGGAGGCTGAAGCTAAAGAAATCTCGTCGCGCTCATTCGTCTGTTCTTGATCGTCTAAATCATCTAACCCATCTGCCTGAACGTCTACAGCATCTGCGGCTGGCGTTGTCGGCTGATTTGTCACCTCACCTGAGTTGGGCTGACTCGGAATCGCTTGGGTTGTTGTGGGATCTGGAGCTTTAATCGGAATGTTGAGGGAGTTATAACCCAACTGGGAGATTTGATCAGCTTGCTGTTTTAGCTGTAGTTTTTCCTGGGGCGATAAATTTGGTGATAAGGCTTTGACACGACGCCTCTGTATCTTGAAGGGATTCGGCACAGGGGTCGAATTGGGCTTTGAGAATCCTTTTTTCCAGAGGTGTTCGTGAGAAGACATTGCCGAGTGCCTCAACGATCGCAGTCATGCTGCTGAAGAATCCTTCTATTATACCTGCTTAGTGCTGGACATTGATTAAATTTTGATCAAAATTTAGGCGGTTCGCTAAATAAGTTTTGTTAAGGGGCGCGATCGCTTCTTTATCTCACTCAATATTCTTATCCTCTGTACAGGTACGCATTACTTCTACTCTTCATTCTTAATCAATTCACCTAAATACAGTTCAACAAACGTTTCGGCGGCGGCTGGATTAATTCCCTGAAGTGCCTGGACAATCTCTCTTACCGTCTCTGCCGTTGGATCTCTAACTTCATGAACCCAACGGTAAACACTGCCACGTTCAATTCCTAGTGTCACCGCCAACTTATTCTGGCTGATTCCGTAGGTGTTTAAAACCTGCCTGAGTGCTTCGCCTGCTTTTCCCATGCCTCTAATCGTGTCAGAGGCGGATAAAGAAGTAAATGTAAGCCTACTGGATCACATCCTGGTAGAATTAAGATGTGACCTATTAGGTTTACATCAAGCGGCAACTCAAAATCAGGTGAACCCCAATGTCAGAAGACTTTATCCCCGATATCCTCGAAACGCTTACCGTTCCCCCCTCTCCATCAGCCACACCGGAACCCACCCCCCACCGCGAACCTGTCAAAATCTCGATTATTGGTTCTCGCCGAGGCGTTAATAACATCATTCGCACTTTGTACCGCCTCCGATTCGCCGAAGTGATTGAGTGGAGTCCCTTGCAGCCCACAGGCAATTCTGGGGAATTTGTGAGTATGTTGATTCGGCAGATTTCTACCTATTAAGGAATGTCTCTAAACTGACGAAAGTCGGGGCGGGTTTAGTCACTTATGGGTGCAACCAAAACGATAC
>CAZNNK010000311.1:0-7541 GCA_964574085.1 uncultured Coleofasciculus sp. | reverse complement strand
CCTAAACTATCCACAGGTGGTATTTTATCCGGTGTATCTGATGACAATTGCTGTTGATACTCATCGGTCATCCGACTAAGAATATAATGTACATCTACCGGATAGGGAAATGTTCCCGGTTGGGGAAGAATCGGTTGAATCCGTTGTAGGGATTCTAGTTCAGTTTTTGCCGTTTCTGTCTCCTGACTTAACGACGGATCAAGTCCAATATGGAGTTTCCAATCCCTGGGAATCGTGCGGGCAAATTCCTGTAATAATTCTCCCGGTTGGACGTTTTCTTCGGCTTTGGCTTCAGCAATTAAGCCGTTGCGTGAGATTAATTCAACTTTGGGGGTTTCCCCACGACTGCGGAATGGGGGGGTAAAAATAGACCCCTCAGAAATCGCTTCTAAACTCTCTTGGGAAATTCCCCCTAACCAAACTTGTACCCGATTATTTTCAACGCTTGTCACCACACCTTCGGCGGGAAGGGTTTTGGGTTCTGTGAAATAAATCGGGTCTCGTTGATGGCGACTATTCGGGGGAACCTCTACCAAGGGGATTTGGGTAGACAGGAATCGCATATCCCGTTCAATCCCCGCGATCGCACTTTCCACATCATGGTTATTCTGCCATAATGTTTGGGTGAGTAGATAGGTAAACGCTCCGGCATAAAACCCAGAAAAGGGATAGTCCGCCGCAAATTGTTCCCGTTGGGCTGAAGCAATCACCGCGCCAGTGGCAACGCCTTGCTGATAGGATTGGATAAAGTCCTCACGGGATAGATTCAGCCGTTTCAGCCATTGCTGTTGATACTCGACTTCTTCCGGACTAATCCGAAAATCCATCCCCCCAGGAATCGCCCTAATTTTCACATTTCCCCGGGTTCCACCCCCAGAATGACAACTATCCAGCACCACAGTAACGTTGTCAGTTTTCTGCTTCAGGGCGAACATGAGTAAAAATAGGGTATGTCCAGTAATTTCATTGACAATACCGTCCTCAGCTTGCCAATGTTCATCCGCCGGAACAAAGGAACTATTCAGGGGATAAGTCGGATCAATGGGATTGGGATCAAAGACTTGTGAACCATGTCCCGAGAAATGAAACACCACCACATCTCCGGGTTGGGCTTGCTGAATTAAATGGGTTTCAAAGGCGGTTAAAATGCCATCCCGAGTCGCCTCGGTATCCGTAACCGTCTTGATATCCTCCGGCTGGAACCCGAAGCGATGAATCAGGAGTTGTTCCTGTAAGCGGACATCGTTGACGCATCCAGAGAGGCTAGTAAAGCGATCGCTAGTCGTAGGATACTGGTTAATCCCCACTAACAGGGCGAGTTTACGGGGAGTGCTTTGGGCTAAGACTTTGCCATAGCGCAAGGATTGGCGCTGTAAATCTAAGTGGCTTAAGCCGACGGTTGCTAAAGCCGAGGTAGCCAATTGGATAAACTGACGACGCTTCATAGATGTCATAATTTCATGATCATAGCGATATATCTCTGACCTTGACGGGGTAATGCAGCTTTAAGAAAGGGAGTAAAACTGTGTTCTTACACCTGTATCTGTCTGTGTAATCAGTGTGACTAACATCCCCAAACCCCACCTTTACCATTTCTATAAATCCGTGGAATCAGTGTTATCAGATACAATAACCGAATCAGCATCCAGTAATTAACGTTAAAAACAATGACCCAGCCAGAACGCCTACGCCGTTGGCGACTGCTTTTAGGAGGTGGCGACGCCGATGGGATTGGTCAGGGAAAAGGAGAGGGAGACGCCGCCGATTCCTTTTCCCTCAATCAAAGGGATCAAGCCATTGACAATGCCCTCAGCGCCCTCTACGATTCTGACCGCCAGGGCGGACTCGGGAATTCTTCCCCCAATGTTGCCCGTTGGTTAGGGGACATTCGCACCTATTTCCCCGCCTCCGTGGTGCAGGTGATGCAAAATGATGCGTTAAACCGCCTGAACCTGCAACAGATGCTGCTAGAACCGGAATTGCTGGACGCGGTTGAACCCGATGTTCATCTGGTGGCGAATCTGCTATCCCTCAGCAGTATTATGCCTAGCAGAACCCAAGAAACCGCCCGCCGTGTGGTGCGTCAGGTGGTTGAACAGTTGCAGCGTAAACTAGCCAACCCCACTCGCCAAGCCATACTCGGTAGCCTGAATCGTGCCATTCGCAACCGCCGTCCCCGCCATCATGAAATTGACTGGAACCGCACCATCCGCGCTAACCTAAAACATTACCAACCCCAATACGGCACCATTATCCCCGAAACCCTGATTGGCTACGGACGCAAACGCAGTTCCTTACAGGATATTATCCTTTGTATCGACCAAAGTGGTTCCATGGCAACTTCTGTCGTCTATGCTGGCATCTTTGGCGCAGTTCTAGCCTCTCTCCGGGCGGTGCAAACCCGAATTGTTGTCTTTGATACGTCGGTCGTAGACTTAACTGATGCGGCACAGGACCCAGTAGACTTACTCTTTGGGACTCAACTGGGAGGCGGAACGGATATTAACCGCGCCCTCACCTACTGTCAAGGACTGGTGCGTCGCCCTCAGGACACGATTTTAGTATTAATGAGTGACCTATATGAAGGGGGAAATCAGGATGAAATGCTGAAGCGCGTGGCGGCTTTGGTGGGATTAGGGGTTCAGTTGATCACGCTGCTTGCCCTCAATGACGAGGGTGCGCCGATGTATGATCATTGGATAGCAGAAAAACTTGCCGAATTAGGTATCCCAGCGATGGCTTGTACACCTGACCAGTTTCCCGATTTAATGGCGGCTGCTATTGGGCGTCAAGATATTGCCCAATGGGCGGCTGCACGGGGGTATGGTGTTTAGTAGGGGTTTGGTTACCAAACCCTTACTCCACCAAAAAGGAGTAGTTAATCTGGATGTAGTGTTAACCAGAAAACGTCAGACAGAAGGCAAATAGAAATTATGACAGCAAAAGGACACTTAACCCTTCACCGTCACAATTTGTTATAATTTTTGCCAGGACTAGAAAACTCAATTGGTCAGGCGTTGCTGAATTAACGGCTTAATTCAGTGGCGCTTTTTCTTGAATCTCAACTCTACCGAACTTTTCGTGAGCATGTCTACGAAAATCGCCGGAATTTACCTAAATTTTAGGGCAGAGCCTAATTTTGTCAAGATTTTGCTGAGATCAAAGCGCTAGTTACACTAAATAACTCGATTATTCTCCAATTGGTCGCGGTTATTTTTAAGATAATGGGCAATTGTGAAAATAAGGTGAAAACAGAGAACGAATTTTCTTTAAGGAAGGACATGACCAAAACGAATCAGTCTTATATTTTCCTCGCTGGCGCTAGTCGCGGCGTGGGTCGAGACGTTGCCATAAGTTTGGTTGAGCAAAACCAGGCGGTTAAAGCTTTTTTGCGTTCCCCGGACTCTCGCCCAGCGTTAGAAGCGATGGGGATTCAGGTGGTGATGGGAGATGCCCTAGATGCGGCAACGGTTGAACAAGCCATGCTGGGAGATCAACCGATTCAGGCGGTGATCAGTACGATAGGTGGCTTACCTAAGGATGGTCAACGAGCGGATTTTTTGGGCAATAAGCATTTAATTGATGCGGCTGTCAAGGCTAAGGTGAAAAAATTTATCTTGATTTCCTCAATTGGGAGTGGTGAGAGTGCGATCGCCTTACCGCCTCAAGCGTTGACCACGTTAAAGCCTGTACTCATTGAAAAAGAGCAAGCGGAGAATTATTTAAAGGATAGCGGATTGACGTACACGGTGATTCGACCGGGTGGATTAAAGTCCGAACCCGCAACGGGAACGGGTGTGGTGACGGAAGATCAACGAGTGGCGGGAACGATTCATCGCGCCGATGTCGCCCAATTGGTGTGTCAATGTCTGTTCTCAGAGGCGGCGAATAATAAAGTCCTGGCGGCGATTGATCGGGCGCAAATGTATGGCTATCCGGAGTTTGAGGAACTCAGTTTGACGTGAAGGGTTTGACCCAACGGCGCTGAATTGCCCAGTCGAGAATAAAACGGGCGATCGCAAATTCGATCAGACTCTCGATGACTAAGATCCCCTCTATCCAAAGAGTATTGGTGATATCCGGTTGTCCCTCTAGTGCAGCCAAACCCCGCACCAAGCCAAAGGCGAACACGACTCCCGCTTTAAGTTGGGGATTTTGGTCATCCCGGATGGCGTAGCGGTAGGTGACACCGAACAAGAAGCCAGACAAAAACGCGATCGCGACTTTGATCAGTAACGTTAGATTAAGCTGGACATCCAGTAAACTGAGGGCAGGGGATGGGATGGAGAGAAGCAGCCAGTGCAAGAGTGCGATCGCACAATAGGTTAAGGTGAGGGATAATCCCCCCAGACTAGCTGCTTTCAAGGATTCGATCCGTTCTGGGTCAGTTGGGTCAAAGGAAGAATTCACAACTTTCGCTCCTCAGGGTCAAAGACGGTTCAAATTGAATTATCATAAATCTTGGAGTCATTTCTTAATCACTACTCATAAAGCACGATGGATATTTTGTCATTAGGCTGGGTCGCCACTCTAGTTCTGTTCACTTGGTCAATTGCGATGGTAGTCTGGGCGCGTAACGGGTTCTAGAGAGATTGTGGAAGGTTCTGTTTTTACCGTCATATTTTTAGCAGCGGCGGGACTCCTAGTCCTGGTGACTGGGGGCGTCGCTTACTTAACCGCCGTTGAATGGCGCGATCGCCGTCGCCGCGATCGGGATAAGAAACTCTAAGTCCAATACTGTAAGGGATAGGGGAGATAGGGGAGATGGGGGAGATGAGGGAGATGAGGGAGATAGGGGAGATGGGGGAGAAAAAATTCCCCCAATAGTAGGGGTACGGCACTGCCGTGTCCTACAGGTAGCACCGATGCCACTCTCTCCTGCTATTGCCTATTGCCTATTCCCTTTTTACACTACCGTGAGTTTCATATCTCATCAGAAAACGCTATAGACAGGACAATGATGAGTCATATTCAATGTTGAAAGCGGCTAGGTTTAGCGCTATAAGGGGATAATTGTACCTTCTGAATGCGATCACATCTTTAAATTATGGCTTCAACCTATTCATTTGATATCGTCAGTGATTTTGACCGACAAGAGTTGGTGAATGCCTTAGACCAAACCAATCGCGAAATTAGCAACCGTTATGACTTGAAAGACACGAAGACAACGGTTGACTTAGGGGATGACACCATTACCGTGAATACCGACAGCGAATTCACCCTCGATACCGTACATAGCATTCTGCTGACCAAAGCCACCAAGCGTAAACTCTCCCCGAAAATTTTCGACTATGGCAAAGTTGAATCAGCGAGTGGCAATCGAGTGCGCCAAGAAATTAAACTGCAAAAAGGAATTAGCCAAGATATCGGCAAAAAAATCGCCAAACTGATTCGGGACGAATTCAAAAAAGTACAAGCCTCGATTCAAGGCGATGCGGTTAGGGTGTCGAGTAAATCTAAAGATGATTTACAGCAAATTATCCAGCGATTGAAACAGGAAGATTTACCCGTAGCGCTACAATTTACAAATTATCGATAGAATCCGCAAGTTGGCGCAAAAAAGATGTAGGGGCGGGTTTAGGGAGAAAATGGGTAAACCCGCCTCAAACTGAACAACGAAACCCGCCCTAATCCCAACCTAAATTTCCGCCCTAATCCCAACTTAACCATATTGAGTTTACCGTTGAACCACCATCTGTAGAGGCACGACATGTCGTACCCCTACCCTAATGCGAAACAGTATCTGTTCTAATCTCTACAGACTCGACATAACCTCCCGCGCCGCTTCTAGCGTGCGGTCAATATCCTCATCCGTATGCGCCAAGGAGGTAAATCCTGCCTCAAACTGGGATGGTGCCAGATAAATTCCTCGTTCTAACATACCCCGATGGAAGCGGCTGAACTTGGCTAAATCAGATTTTTTGGCATCATCGTAGTTACGCACAGGACCTACGGTGAAGAACATGCCAAACATGGCGCTGATTTGTCCACCACAGGCAGGATGACCCGTTTCTTTGGCAATCTCTAATAACCCATTTGCGAGTTTTTTGGTGATTTTGTCAAGCTGTTCGTAAGTTCCGGGTTTTTGTAATAACTCCAGGGTTTTAATTCCCGCCGTCATCGCCAAGGGATTACCGGAAAGCGTGCCAGCTTGGTACATCGGACCAGCAGGTGCAACCATGGACATAATCTCCTTGCGTCCGCCATAAGCACCCACGGGTAAACCCCCACCAATCACTTTACCCAATGTGGTTAAATCGGGGGTCACCCCAAATTTTTCTTGAGCGCCGCCGTAGGCAATACGGAACCCCGTCATCACTTCATCAAAGACTAACAGCGCCCCATGTTCCTGGGTAATCAAGCGTAAGCCTTCCAGGAATCCAGCATCCGGGGGAACAAAGCCAGAGTTACCCACCACAGGTTCCAGAATCACCCCAGCAATACTATCCGGATTGGCGTCAAAGAGGGATTTGACCGATTCCAAATCGTTGTAAATGGCAGTCAGCGTGCTAGCTGTTGCGGATTTAGGGACACCGGGAGAGTCCGGTAAGCCTAGGGTAGCCACTCCAGACCCGGCTTGTACGAGCAGCATATCAGCGTGACCATGGTAACAGCCGGAGAATTTGATGATTTTATCCCTGCCTGTAAAAGCCCGCATGAGCCGCAGCACCGCCATACACGCTTCCGTACCAGAGTTGACAAACCGCACCATTTCGATGCTGGGAACGGCTTCAATCACCATGGAGGCTAAGACATTCTCGAGTTCCGAAGGGGCACCAAAGCTTGTGCCTTTTTCCAGGGCGTCGTGCAGGGCGGAAATGACTTCTGGGTGGGTATGACCACAAATGGCGGGTCCCCAGGTGCCAACATAATCGATGTACTGATTGCCATCGACATCCCAAATATAGGCACCCTTAACCCGGTCAAATACAATCGGTTGTCCACCAACGGACTTAAATGCCCGAACCGGGGAACTGACACCCCCCGGCATCAAGTTCTGGGCAGATTGGAAGATTTCTTCTGATTTCGTAGTTGTCCAGGACGAGGTAGTAACCAAAACTGTCTCCTGTTATTCGATGCTTATCTCTATCAGGATAAAGTTTAGCGGGGATTGGGGGAATAGGGTAGACATTAAACTCCTCGGTTATTTCCGTATTTATCCTGGATATGAGAAATAAGCTGTTCGAGATTTAGATTGGGATACCTAAAGTCCAAGGAAGGCAGACTTCGGACGTTCGGCGAGGGTAGGCAACAGAGAATACACAATTTAATCCCAGAATCCGCACTTCAAATTGAAACACAAAAAACTACATACCGGATAAAGGGAAAAAGTCCGAACAAGTTAACCCTTGAATATCTTTTAATTGGACTTTGGACAAAAAAATAAATTTGCGTAATTTATTGGCAAAGGCATTGAGGGCAGAAAAATTAGATGTAGGGGCGGGTTTAGGGAATCAATTGTAGGGGCGGGTTTAGGGAATCAATTGTAGGGGCGGGTTTAGGGAATCAATTCAGATATCCACCAATAACGGAACAACAAA
>CAZNNK010000310.1:0-7549 GCA_964574085.1 uncultured Coleofasciculus sp. | reverse complement strand
AGTGGTCTTTACACCTTAAATTGACGGGTTGAGACTGACGCGGAGAGGGGGAGAGGGGGAGATAAAAGTAACCCGTCAAAGTAGCTTTGACAGTCTACTAGGTTCAACCTGACTTAAGCAACTTCAGGTTCAACCAAATTCTCAGCCCCCTGAACCACTTTAGCTGACTCAATCGTATCTCCCAGTTCCAGCTTGTCTAATACCTCTTTCCCCTCAACAACATAACCAAAGACAGCATAACGCCCATCCATAACATTAAAACCAGGAGGGGTTAACTCACTATCAAACTTAAAGAAAAAGAACTGAGACGACCCCCCATTGGGATCATCTCCTGGACGCGCCATGGCGACAGCACCGTAAGCGGAGAAGGGAAGCACAGGCTCATCCAAGTACATCCCCGCCTGTTCTAACGTCAAGCCATAGATAGGTTCTTCTTCTCCCCTGACTAACACCTCTAAGGGAATCGCCCGATATTCGCCAGTTTTGGGGTCGATAAACCCTTCTTCAGGTCCTGGTGGATCACCGGTTTGCACGTAGAAGTCTTCAGTACGGGTAATCGCCAGATCATCATAGAACCCCCGTTGCACTAAATCAACAAAGTTACCCGCCGTAACCGGGGCGCTATAGCCATCAACGACTAAGGTCATCTTCCCTTTATTCGTGGCTATCTCTACCGTAGCGCGACCTTTGAGTTGAGGTAAATTACTATACTCTGAGGGGACTTTAAAAGGAAATCCCTTGACCATCATTCGTTCCAGTTCGCCCACCTTGTCAAGGAGTTTACCTCGCTCAATCCAGATGGCTTCTTTATCCCTGGTTTCCACCGCTTCTCGGAGTGAAATGATATCATCTTTCATCGCGGCGATGATCGCTTCAGCTTGCGGTTTTTGCTCCTCTGGGATGTCCGCCAGCACTTTTTCTGGGCGATTGCTCAAAATGACATCGGCTTTGGTGATATCCCGGTTAATCGGACTCCAGCGCTTTCCCCGTAACTGAATAGCAATATCTTCGAGACTTGCTTGCACATTCCGCACCGCTTGGTTCTCAATAGGCAAAGAATACCGCAGCAGAGCTTTGCCATCGGTAATCGCATTCCCTTGCGCCAAGCGACTTTCTCGGGCAGGTGGTTGTTGATCATTACCAAAATTCCACCAGGCACCGCTTAAACTCACGGAGAGTGTCACCAGTAGCAGCGCCACAAAACTGGTTCTGATCAGGCGTTGACACCAATCGAGCTTGAGAATTTTTAAAGGTCGCATAAACATATTGCCTAAGGCTGAATACCATTAGGGTTGAGGCTAACGTACAGTATTGAAACAGACATTCTTCATATTGCCACAAGGGGTGTCCGTGCCAAAACTGCATCAACTGATAGTTAGGGCTATCTCCCCCATCTCCCCCATCTCCCCCATCTTCCCCGACTCTCCGAATCGAGTATGGGGATGTTCCTGAACAAGGGTAAAATAAAGTGCCGATTATTAGGGGTGTAGTAGTTCACTCCGGTCTTGGGTTACACTGGCTAACTAATTTCCGTATTTTTCCGTGAAATTAGACACTGTAGATTAGTTTGTTGATAGGAAAGCGGCATACCCCGCCCCGTTTTCCTCTCCGGCGAAACCGTCAAAGGCGATCGCCAGAGACTCCAGCGGGACAGAGGACTAATGATTTCAAGTAACGACTTTCGCACAGGTGTCACGATTGAGTTAGAAGGATCGGTATGGCGGGTGGTGGAGTTTCTCCACGTCAAGCCCGGAAAAGGTTCAGCGTTTGTCCGTTCCAAGCTGAAAAATGTGCAGACGGGAAACGTGATGGAAAGAACCTTTCGGGCTGGGGAAACCGTACCCCAGGCGAACCTGGAAAAACGCACCATGCAGCATACCTACAAAGATGCTGACCAATTTGTCTTCATGGATATGGAAACCTTTGAGGAAAATCGGCTTAATGAAGAGCAAATTGGCGATCGGGTCAAATATCTCACCGAAGGGATGGAAGTCAATGTGGTGATGTGGAATGACCAAGTCTTAGAAGTAGAATTGCCTAACTCCATTGTGCTGGAAGTAGTGGAAACTGATCCGGGTGTTAAAGGTGATACCGCTACAGGTGGCACTAAACCCGCTACAGTGTCTACGGGAGCGCAAGTGATGGTACCACTGTTTATTTCCGTAGGCGAGCGGATTAAAATCGATACTCGTAACGATTCCTATCTGGGTCGTGAGTAAATGGATCGGAACGAATCCATTAACCGTATTATCGGGTGATGGGTGTCAAGGGTTTGAGTTTTGGCTGGTTGAACAGCGATATAGATGTGGAGACCCGAACACCCATGAAAACCCAGCTCAAATGGTGATCAATCCTGCTGGAGGATCAGTAAAACTCAAAGCGTAAATCTTTCGGGAATTTCTACTCTCTAAATTTAGTTGTGCCACTAGACTTCAACCAAATCCGTGAACTGCTAACCGCGATCGCTCAAACTGATATTGCGGAAGTGATATTGAAAAGTGATGACTTTGAACTGACGGTACGTAAAGGATTCTCTGTCAGTCCTCCGATCGACTCGACAGTGAGTCGAACCGATGCCGCTGTTGCGTCCAGCTTGGGAACAGCGGTGGCTGGAATGGCTCCCCCACCGCCTCCCACGCCCACACCTGAACCAGCACCATCGGCTCAAACGGCAACAGCTTCAGCTACACCGTCTCCAGCAGTCGAGTCAAAATGGGAAGAGGTGAAGTCGCCCATGGTTGGCACATTTTATCGGGCACCATCACCAGATGACGCCCCTTATGTCGAAGTTGGCGATCAGGTTCGCGTCGGTCAAACACTCTGTATCATTGAAGCGATGAAACTGATGAATGAACTAGAAGCCGAGATATCGGGACAAGTGATGGAAATTTTGGTCGAAAATGGCGAACCGATTGAATATGGTCAACCGTTGATGCGGATCAATACAGGGTAAATGAGCAATGTAAAGGATTGATGATTACTCTATTGTTATCAATTGACCAAAAATAGGCTAAAATTTGATGATCACCTAATTTCGGGTTAGACCGATGCCAAGAGTAAAAACAGTCCCTCAAGAGGTCGTCCAACAAGTTTCTGAGTATTTTAGTATCTTAAGCGAACCCATGCGCCTGCGCCTGCTCAATTTACTCCGCGAAGGTGAAAAATGTGTCCAAGAATTGGTAGAAGCCACAGAGACGAGTCAGGCAAATGTCTCTAAGCACCTGAAAGTGATGCTACAGGCGGGAATACTCAGCCGCCGCACTGAAGGCACATCTGCCTACTATAAGGTAGAAGATGAGCTGATTTTTGACCTATGTAATTTAGTGTGCGATCGCCTAGCGACCCGTATCGAACAACAAGCCCGCCATTTTCGGGACTTTAGCTTAACCAATAAGTAGGGGCTGATGTAGGGAGTCTTGTGGTGGGGAGAAGCGACAGGGAACAGGGAACAGGCAACAGTTTCAACCCCCTGTTGAGGGCATTAGAGTGGAAAGTTTTGGTTAAAGTCTTGGCGAGTCATTGGTTGATCGACGATCAACCCTTCACCTCCTAAGACTTCTAGTGGTTTCCCTTCCACATCAATCCAAACCTGAGCATCCGGATCTAAGCTGGTGGCTGTGTAGATAATTTGTCCGAGGCGGCTTTGCATCGAAGCACTGCCCCCACCTGTGGTAAAGTCGTCAGATAGATCCAGATGCACTCCGTCAGATTTAACCGCAAGATTCCGTAACTGAGTTCCTTCCGGAATCGCTGATCCTACCGCTTGCTTTTCAGGTCCAGCCAATAATTTCTGGAATGCCATCTCTAACACTTCAGAGGGATGATCACCATTTTCGACGGTAATGGAACTGGGAACCAGTTCAATTTGATTATTAACAGCATCAACCCAATACACTTGAACCTCTTGTTCAGTCGCTGGCGGCGTGTCTTGGGGCGATTGGGAGAGGGTAGGCACTTCCGATTGGGGAGGTGAGGCGGTAATCGTATTCCACGCCCACCAAGCGCCTCCACCAGCGGCGGCTAACATCGCCACGGAAACACCAGCGATCAAACTTGTGGGAATACGACGTGTATCTTGTGGATTTTGCATAGTTTTTACCTGTCCAATCGTTCAATCTGTATAGGATTAAGAAAAAATGTGATAGTTTTTTAGTAGAAATGCTCCCCCCGGCTGCGTGAAAAAAGGCAGGTTTAGTGCAGTTAGGGCTTATTTCCCAAATGTTATCGGTAAACTCGCCCTACAGCCCTTATGGGAAACCTCTGAGTAACGATCTAGTCCTCTTGGGCTACATCAGCTCGAACAAATGCAGCTACCTGTAGATCCTGATTATTTATCTCTAATTGTAAGAGTCTGACGGTAATCCCAGCATCTTCCCAGCTACGGAGATTGGCGCGATCGCTTATTCCCTTGGCGAAGCCTTCAACCAGGCGAGACGGTAACGCTTGACCGTCAACGGTTACTCTGGGTTCAATCAGTTGCAAGCGATGTCCGGCTTCAATCTCTAATCCAGATTCCACAACGATGGCTAAGGATTGACGATTCCCTTCCACCGCATCTACTTGAAAACGCAGGCGATTATTTCCCAGTAACTCTAATTGAGGATTGAGAAACTGGTAACGCTGTGCAGTATCTCTGGAGAGACGACTACCGAGTTGTTGTAATTTGGCGGTAACTCGGGGAGACTGAAGCATCTGGTTGAGATCCGATTCAGTTAAAACCAGACGCACCCCCGCTTGTAACGGTTGACGCAACGAGGCTAAGGGCGACGTTTGACCCTCCTGTCTCAAACGTTTGATATTTAGATTAATCGGATCAGTTTCTACCTCCAGAACATCAATCCGAATCTCAGGTGTCAACCATAACCCTCGACCCGCAATCCGGACTTGTTCGAGTTTCCCTTGCAATGCTCGATAATTCGGCGTATTGTCAATCCGCACATCTAGCTGTTCAACTTTCTCCAATTGAGAACTCAGGACATTTTCCACCACGCGATCGATGATTAAGCCCGGAGGAGAAACCAGCGTGAGTAACGCCGATAGGAGGATGCTCAAAATTTCCATACTTCCATTGATTGGTTTACATTATTTAACATTTAACCCCTAAATCTTTAAACTTTATTGCAGTTTTATGACAGAGGCAGAGCAGATTGCCACGAGCATGATACCTTCAATGAGGTGTTGACCAAAAGCACAAGCCCTAGGAAAGGAGGACATTTTGGATTTGCGTTCTGCTCAAGCCCCCAACAACTTTGTTCATGAAGATATTAGTGAGTACGTGGCTCAACTCCAGCTACACATGGCGTTACAAGCCCGGAATTTAGTCCCAACTCTCACCAAGGCAGAAGATAGCCGACAGCAGTTGTTACAGCAAACCCAAGCCACCTTGGAAAAGCTAGCGTCTCGACAGGCGGTTTAGTTGAGTGGTGAGTGTTGACCCTTCACTTCGCTCAGATAACCGATTTGGTAGGGGCGGGTTTCACAACTATCATTTCTGATCTCACCCTAGATGTAACTAAACCCGCCCCGACTGAGTGTTCAGTTGTTTGCTAAATGACCAATGACAAATAGTTAACGACTTGCCAAAATTAAAGCATCGGCATAGTTTAATGCCTCTTGCCACACAGCATAACCGCGTCTGGCGAGATGAATCCCATCCGTGGTTAACTCCCGTTGCATTTGACCCTGATGATCCACAAACAAACTGTGCAGGTTAAGATAGCCAGCACCTTCTTGCTGGGCGATCACGGCGATTTGTTGATTCAGGTTGCGGATGCGATCGCTGGGAATAGCGCTTAATCGTGTGGGTAAAATAGACTGAACAATAATTTGGGCTTGCGGGTGGTTTTGGCGTAAGCGCTGGATAATTTTACGAGTATGATCGAGAATCACGCGATCGCGAACGCCCTGACGCAAGTCGTTGGTGCCAGCCATGACATAGATTGTATCGGGTCGGGTTTGGGAAAAAGCCGAGAGTCGTTCCAGAATTTGGCTAGAGTTTTCCCCAGAAATCCCCTGATTCAGCCAAAATTGACCGCTAGGTAGGTTGGCTGTAGGAAACCAAAGACTCAAGGAATCGCCCACTAAAATAGACAGACGATTATTACCCTGTCCCTTCGCCATCGCTTTCGCTTCTTCTGCGAGTAACTGTTTCCATTGCGTATGGGTCGGTTTAGCCAGTGTCGCTTTACCCCAAACCGACTGGAAGCGATCAGCCGGGAGGCGGGTATAGGTTTGACCTCTATTTAATGCGGCTAATCGTTGGTAATAGAGTTGGGTTCCTGATTTGGGGGAAATGTTACTTTTAGAGTTAGTAGTCAGCGCTTGATTCGTGGTGGCACTAAAGTGCCCACTACTAACCAATGAACTAAACTCAACACCAGGAATTTCCACCTCAGGGATAATCGGTTGAGAGACGACGGAGTGCGAGGGATCAGCTTTAGCAGAAGCTAACAAAGCTGACAGATTCTCGAACAGGTTGGGAATCAGTGGTGGTGGCGGGGGTGCAGATACGGGACCTACGGTAAGTAGACTGGCTGCTAGTAAATACGGATCGCTCATCGTACAATTCCATTACTCTCTCTTTTTCCTTTGACAGGAATTTGTCAGAGTATCAGGAATATAGGGCAGGAGGCAGAGGGCAGAAGGCAGAAGGCAGAAGGCAGAAGGCAGAGGGCAGAAGGCAGGAGGGTTCTTACTGTTCCCTGTTTCCCCATCTCAAAAAGCAGGGGAAGCAGGGGAAGCAGGGGAAGCAGGGGGAGGGAAAGTTATATCTTTGAATGCAACTTGGTATGGTATCACTTTTGCATCTCTTGATCTCGCAAAAAAGCAATAATGACCGCTTTTCTCAGGGTCGCGTCGATGGAATTGATAAAGCCTATAGCAACGAATAGATTATTCATTGACAGTTGTATTGTTTGTAACGCATTGTTGACTTCGGTTTGATTGTCCTCGATCCATTGTTCCAGAAATTTATGCTCGGTTAACGCTTGGTCAATATCATTCTGGGAAAAAATTTTCTGCAATTTGGATGATTTTCTTATCGAGTTAATTTGCTTGTCTAAACTATCTCCAGATGACTTGACTGTAGGACGGCTGAATAAGGCAGAAATTCCTTGCATGATTAGTAATGATGTAGAATGAGCGCTTTTCCTTAATATATTGACATACTTAAAGAGTCTTAGGTTTAAAATATATACGAGAATAAGCGTAAAACCACATCAGTCAATTATCGTAATTTTTGTATAGCATTATTTTTTCATAAAAGATATAAATTGCTCAAAAAGATGATATGAAAATAGATGGATTTTATCCTCATAAGCTTTTCGATAATTTCATACTTGAGAGTGAAAAACGATAAGCCGTACTTTGCTATAATCGAAGATCGAATAAAAAACTGGAGTGAAATCTACACTATGGCAACGATGAAATTCAATGTTCCGAGTATTGCCTGTGATGCTTGTGCCAAAACCATTAGTGAAGGGATTCGTACCCACGAACCTGAAGCGCAAGTCGATGTTGATGTGGCAAATAAGACGGTTAGTGTGGAAAC
>CAZNNK010000309.1:0-7553 GCA_964574085.1 uncultured Coleofasciculus sp. | reverse complement strand
ATAGTCAGGGTTTCGGCTTCTATCCTCAATCGGGATGGGGGGAACTTCAGATTAATACTCAAGTTGGTTGAGAAGATATCACGGAACTTCCCACCAAAGGCAATCGCAGGGTGAAGATACTGCCAACACCTAATTCACTCTGTACCTGCAAACTACCGTGGTGTGACTGAGCGATCGCGCGGGCAATTGCCAAGCCTAATCCCGAACCCCCCGTATGACGAGAGCGATCGCTATTCACTCGATAGAAGCGATCAAAAATCTGTCTTTGGTCTTCTGGGGTAATGCCAATCCCCGTATCTTTAACCTGGATCACCCCATGATGGTCACTCTTGTCTAAAATAACCGTTACGTTTCCCCCAACTGGCGTGTATTGGATGGCATTGATAATTAAATTAGACACTAAGCGATAAAGCTGTTCCTCATCCCCAATCACCGCCATCGGAATTCCCACTCGTACCTCAGAACTCAGCGTGATCTGAGAAGCAACGGCTAAGGCGGCTAATTCCTCAACTAAATCGCTCACTAAGTCATTCAGACAGCACCTCTGACGTAGCACCGATACAGGTTGCCGATCCAGGCGAGACAACAATAGCAAATCCGCAACCAACTGACTCAGCCGCCGATTCTGTCGTTCCACAATGTCCAGGATGTTTCGTGCCTCTTTTTCATCCAAGCTGGGCATCAACAGCGCAGATTCTACCGTCGCCAGTGTCGCGGCGACAGGGGTTCGCAACTCGTGAGCCGCATCAGCGGTAAATTGTTGGATTTGCTTGTAGGATTTGTAAATGGGTTGCATTGCCAACCCTGCTAACCCCCAACTGGCAACGCCAACGAGAATCATGGCGATGGGTAACCCTAATCCCAATATCAATTTCACTGTATTCATATAGTCGTTGATGTCTTGCACAGAACGTCCTACCTGTAAGTAGCCCCAATCCTGCTGCTCCTGGGTATGTAGGGATAGGGAAATTTGCTCGTAAGTGTTGCCCTCTTCATCGGATACCGTTTGCCACGATTCCCGGTTGAACACAAGGGGTAATCCGGCTGGATCAGCCCCCGCGATCGCTACCAAATTGCCTGACTGATCAAATAGCTGGATGTAGTAATCTCCTTGGTTCACAGCACTGAGCCTGTGGCGTTCACCATTTACCTGTGCTGAAGAGCAGTTTATCTCCACTAAACAAAGATTCGGTAAAATATCCCTAACCCTTGGCTCCACCTGTCCAGGCTGCTTCAGTTTTGATTCTAGGCTGTCATGGAGTGTCCCGGCTACGGATTTTAACTCCCGCTCTAAGGTAATTAAATGAGCATGAGCGATCGCTTCATAAACGCCAAACCCCAACAGGCTTAAAATGACACCCATGACGAAAGCATAAGAGAGTGCCAATTTCCCACGAGTCTGGCTAAATAGCTTATTTTGACGCATCGTTGCCTAAATTAAGACGGTATCCTATACCATGTACCGTTTCAATCGGAATCGCGCAGCCAATTGATTCAAGTTTGCGGCGCAGCAAGCGCATTTGTGCCGCCACGACATTACTCATCGGTTCTGCACTCACTTCCCAGAGCTGATTGCGAATTTGGTCGCTAGTCACCACTTGATGGGGATGCCTCATGAAATACTCTAGAAGCTGGTACTCCTTATTAGTCAGCGGAACCTCCTGTTTTTTTCCCTTAGCCGCGACACGATAAACCGTTCGAGTCCCGCAGTCGAGCGTCAGACTGCCCACTTTAAGTTGTTGGGGTTGGAGTTGAGGCGATCGCCGCTGCAATGCCCTAACTCTGGCTAGCAACTCTGCCATTCTAAACGGCTTGACTAAATAGTCATCTGCTCCCGCATCCAATCCCGCCACCCGGTCTTCCAAGCGATCTTTTGCGGTTAGCATCAAAACTGGCAAGGAACTTTTGTTCGCACGTAGCCGACGCAGTAGCTCTAATCCCGATAGTCCGGGTAGTAACCAGTCTAAAATAGCCAACGTATACTGCATTTCCTGATTTTCTAAATAGCCCCAAGCTTCAGTACCATCAACAACCCAATCAACCACGTACTTTTCTAGACTTAACGCTCGCTTAATGGCAGCCCCCAAGTCTGGCTCATCTTCAACTAGCAACACTCTCATAGACTTAACCTGTCAACGCTTAGAGTAAGCTTCAATTTTTAGACTACAACGCTACTGACAGTAGATGACTGAATTACCAGTTACCATTATTCCAAAATAAGGTGAAATGGAGATTAAATCAAACAGGGTAAGCAGGGAAAAATTTGTCCATCGTAATTAGCATCTGATAAATATCACTGACATAAGATAATTTAGATCACACAAGCCCAACTATTAAAACGTTTATATAGTTTATATGGTAAGAATATCCGTAAATCATATTTAATTAATAGATAGATAACCCGTATTAAGTATAAGTCAAGGAGTAGACATGGATTGTTTTTCAGAATTGTCACTAACAATTAAAATCATTTTAATATTGTCATTAATAGCGACAATTGTTGTCAGTGTAACCTTCATAGTGGCAAGTATAGTTCTAGCGACTACTGCCTGGCCTGTGATGACCGCGATCGCTCTAGGTCTCTTTATTATAAGTCTCAACTACCACTAAACAATCACCTTGTCGGTTGACACTACCCTTCTGATGAATAAGGACAGCTTGCGTTTGACTGGAGAGTCTAAGCTTGAAGTAGAGTCCCAACCCCAAGCAAAGAATTAATGGTGAGGTTTTAATTATGCTCAAACGCCTAACTTCTTGGATGCATCAACAGTCACGTCCCCTGCTGTTATCGGGAACCGAATCAACCATGTCAAAGATAAATCGCCGAACGTTTATAATCCATTCCAAGTCATCAGCCGCAATGGGAAATCAGAACCTTACCCAGCTTGGACAGATACAGTTTTAGTTCCTAGAGGGGAAACTGTCCGCATTCGCATTCCTTTCCGAGATTTTGCAGGCAAAACTGTTTATCACTGTCACATCCTTGATCATGAAGATTTGGGTATGATGGGCAATCTGGAAATTCAGGCTTAATATCATATCTGGTTGAATACTCACATTTAGGCACAGACAAGCCACAGGGCAGAAGGGTTTTTACTGATTAAACACCATCGCCGGATCAAGGCGCGTCACTTTCTGAATCGCGAAAATCGCCGAACCGACGCACATTCCCACGGTTATCGCCAAAACTGCGATCGCAGAGACGGGGGTGATCAGAATCACAATTCCCTGAGTCGCTGATGTCCACAGGGCTACGCTGTAACAGAGAATCATGGCTGGGAGATAACCAAGAATCGACATCCACATCGCCTGTTCAATAATCACACCGTAAATACGCCAATCTGACGCGCCGATGGCTTTAAGCGTGCCAAACTCGGTAATATGGTCAGAGACCGATGAATAAAGAATTTGACCAACAATAATCACACCCACTACAACACCAACCACCGCCCCCATTCCGAGGATAAAGCCAATACCCGTTCGTTGTTGCCAAAAGTTTTGATTCCTTTTAATAAATTCCTCGCGAGTATAGGTACTGACATTCGGTAACGCTTTCTCTAATCGTGCTTTCAGTTGTGACAAATCCTGATCCGGTTCTGCCGCAATTAAAACATATTGAATCAAGTCAGAAGCGACTAATGGATTCGGTGGCGGTGGCGGTTGATTCCGCAGTTCGGCTTCCGATACCCTCGAATAGGTATTGGTACAAATTAAATCCTCAGCACCTGAGGGCAATTTACAGGAGAGTTCCGACTTTTGACCCGATGTTAAGAACGCATTCGCACTGGTTAGGGAGGTAAACATGAAGGAATTGGACACAATCGATGCATTCCCTTGGGTGAAACCTACCACTTGGGCGGGCAAGGAATTGACACGGGCAATATCCCCAATCTGTTGTACATTCAGGGAATCTTGGTTGGTTGCATCCACGATAATTTTATAGGGTTCAGTTAAGTCCCTGACATCGCCTTGCACTAGATTGATGGGTTGAAATAATTGCCCATTGGGGTCAAATCCTACAACTCTGACGCGGGTAATTTCCCCTTGCGGTGGATTCCACAACGCGCCACTAAAAATCAGGGCTTCGGCTTTGGCAACGCCTTCCACTTTACGGGCGGAGATAACATGGGATAAGGGAATGGGTAGTGTTAATTCAACTTGCACCAATTTATCCGATGCTACCCAAATATCTGCGTTAGAATTATAAATTAACTGAGCCGTGGATTGGGTAAATCCATTAAAAATACCCGTTTGTAAGGTAACTAAACTCACGGCAAACATAATCCCGGCTTGGGCGACTAAAAAGCGGGGAATGTCTTCAAGTAAGTTTTTCCGGGCGAGAGAAACCATTATAGTTTTAAGGGAACAGGGAACAGGGAACAGGGAAGCTGGGGGAGATGAAAATAGGTACAGGCACATCAGCTTATTCCTGACCTTCTGCCCTTCTGCCTTCTGCCTTCTGCCTTCATAACTCATGCTTCATCTTCAGAGGGCCACAGCAAGCGAACTGCCATTAATGCGAAACCCACCGCCGCGATCGCTTTAAGCATTCGCACGGGTAATAGTTGCGCTACGCCTCCCCCAGCTAATACGCCAATCAATGTGGCTAACAGCAGTGCGGCTACAGCCCCAAAGAATACCGCACGAGGCGACTTGAGGCTACCGCCAAGGGCGATCGCCGCCAGTTGGCTTTTGTCTCCAATTTCGGCTAAAAATACGGTAATGAAACTTAATCCTAGTAATTGCCAATCCATAATATTCAAATCTCTGTGATTCAGTCGGGGCGGGTTTCGTCACATCTGGGTGAAAACAAAATGATCGGAGTACAACCTGCCCCTACACACTCCAAATTGTTTCATCCCAGTTGCACCACATCCCATAGCAGCATAACGGAAATGAAGAGTAATAATGTCCCGGCGGCGGTTTCCAGGGTTTTGGGCGGTAAACGCTTGGCTAACCAGGTTCCCAGTAAGACACCGACTAAGCTAGTGGTAATCAGTGCGATCGCGGCACCTGTAAAAACTATCCACGGGGATTGAGATTCTGCACTGATCAGCAGGGTAGCCAGTTGGGTTTTATCGCCAATCTCAGCCAGAAAAATCGTCAGGAAGGTGGAACTAAAGATACCCCATATCCCCCGTTGGCGCTTGACGATGGGACGCAAACTGGTGGGAGTGGGGGAAATTGGTAACTCAGAGGGAGCAGAGACATCTTTGGGGGCTGGATTCATTGAGGAAAAGGGTGCTGTCAGGACAAAACCGACGATGGGCAAGGAAGATAGTTTCACAGGGGGTTCTCAGTTCACGTCAAGCTTTTTTCATATTCTATTCATCTTTGCAGAACTTTACAAATACACAATGGATGCTGAAAACGGATTGGGTTGTCAAGACATGGCGCGATCTGAGGTTTTCCAGAACTTGCTTACATTCCTTAACCGAGTCTCTCCCGGCTAAAGTGGCATGGTCTCATGAACGACTGTTAATGACTAAAGCATAGTGTAAAGTGTAAAGATTTTTGCCTAAGCTGATCACCACCATTTTTTTAGGGCTTATTCTGAACATGGGGGATTGGTGAGTGTAAGCAATGCCTCAGTTTCTGATTCATTTGACATTACTTCCCCTGTTCTATGGGTGACAAAAGTTGGCGTTGAGACACCACTCAATCAACCTCTGAGGAAGTTCTCACCTATTCCCAGGCGTTGAGGAACATCGCTACCCGAAGCGAACCATGTTACAACCAAAACAAATTTTACAGGGATGTTACCAACTACGACAGCAGTTAGCTAATAACACCGGTCGTCAAACTTGGCTCGCCCAAGACTTGAACTCATCACCTCCAGAACCCGTCATCGTCAAGTTGCTGGCGTTTAGTCCTCAGATGCAATGGGACGAGTTTAAGTTATTTGAACGAGAAGCGGCGGTTCTTAAACAATTGAATCATCCCCAAATTCCCAACTATCGCGACTATTTTTCCCTGGATAAGGAAACGGGTGAGGGATTGTACTGGTTTGGTTTGGTACAGGAGTATATTCCTGGGAAGTCCTTGCAGCAGTTATTAGACCAAAGCTATCACTTTAGTGAAACTCAGGTGCGTTCGATTGCTACCCAGGTGCTGAAGATTCTCCAGTATTTGCATGGATTAAAGCCACCCGTTTTGCACCGAGATATTAAGCCCAACAATCTGATTTTAGGACAAGACAAGCGAGTTTATTTAGTCGATTTTGGCGCGGTGCAGAATAGTGCGGCGGTTGAGGGAGTGACGTTTACCGTGGTGGGAACCTCTGGCTATGCACCCTTAGAACAGTTTTGGGGACAAGCGGTTGCAGCCTCTGATTTGTATGCGCTAGGGGCGAGTTTGATTCATTTATTAACCGGGATTTCTCCGGCTGACTTACCCCAGCGTGAGTTACGGATTCAATTTCGCGACAAGGTAAGTATTAATCCCCAGTTTCTCAACTGGATTGAAGCCTTGAGTGAACCCGACCTGACACTGAGATTTCAAACTGCTTCTCAAGCTCTGAAAGCCTTAAAAAAAGGTCAGAAGGAATACCCAATAAAAATATTTTTTCCGAAATCTATAAAATATAGCAAAATTAAAATAAAAAAATCAGAGGACAATCTCAGTATTAATATTCCGGCAAAACCGCTTACCTTTGTTTACGAAATACCTTTATATTTGTTTGCAATATTCTCTAAAACAATGGGGCTTTTAGGGATGTATGTACTATTTTTAATATTCTATTTATTGGCTCAACCAACAGAATTATTAATACGATTTACAATGAATTTTATTAATAATCCATTAGTTTATATACTTCAAGTATTGTATCTTATAGTTCAAATTTTATGGGTGTTTATCTCTTTTATGTTGATACCTGTTATCATGCTTTTTGTAGGAAATTTAGTTCACTTTGCCTTGGGATTATGTATGTACTTGATTTCACTCCTAGTTTCATTGTTATTTACATTTAGGCTTCCTGATTTAACTGATTTAATTCCAGATAGGTTACTTACCCAGCTATACCTAAAAGAAAAAAATATAAAACCAGACAATAAATGGCTACAAAATATCAATAAAATGTGCATCACAATAATTAATGACATAAAAAATACAAGTTTTGTTTCTTTAAATAGCTACCGCATTCAACTTGATAGAGAAGGGTTGATATTTGAATGCTGTAAGGATTGCATTTTATTTAAAATATATGATCAACCAACAAAAAGAAACACTCGAAAAACAAAACGAGAAAATACTAATTCTTATAATTCACGCCTTCAAGAACTTACAGTCAACTTCGATTGTCATGAAATATATCTAAAAAATCTAACGGAGACATATACGATAAAGGGTTTATCTCAAGCTGAATGCCAATGGATGCTAAAAGAGATCCAAACCTGGCTCTATCACTACCAATAATTAAACAAAATCCTGTATTTTTAACCTGATTATGCAGAAATACAAACTATTAAAAAAACGGTATCAATTAATAATAAACTTAAAAGAAAATGCGGGTCGCCAAACTTGGATAGCCACTGACGTAAAAGCCTCATCCC